>NZ_JAWOWF010000630.1:0-576 GCF_033340295.1 Vibrio sp. 1401 | reverse complement strand
GTATCTCGCAGCAAAACTCACTAGGCATTGATGTTGAGTTGTTTCAAACCTATCTCGCGTACAAACGGGCGCTTTCTAAATTAGAACCACTTGAAGATACGACGTTGTCGTTAAACCAACTGCAACGGCTGAATGAAGCCATTCTAAATTTGCAACTTGAATACTTTAACGATCAACAAATTTCCCAACTATTTGATGAAGAAAATCGACTACGCCAACTCGCAATAGAGAAACTGGTGATTAAAACGTACGAGCAAGACTCTGATTCTCAGCAACTACTACTCAACCAAGCGTTATCTGAACAACCTGAGTACATCCAGCAAAGTGAACGCAACAATGACTTAACGAGGCAACTCGACCAAACCACATTACTCAGTTCACAGGATAAGTATCTCGCTCGCGTCGAGTTGGTAGGAGAAGAAGGCGCGCAAAGGCTGCAAAAATTGGATGAACAACGAGCGACGTTTGAAACAGAGCTAACAAATTACCTAGAAAAACGTGCAGATATTCTTGATGATGAATTTTTGGGTCGCGAACAGAAGCAGTTAGAAATTGCTAATTTGAGGAAGCAAAGCT
>NZ_JAWOWF010000629.1:0-576 GCF_033340295.1 Vibrio sp. 1401 | reverse complement strand
GCTACCTGCCAGTACCACGTACTTGCTCTTCATGCTGCCTTGCGCCGTTTTGACTACTGGCTTAATCCCTTTGTCAATCGACACGACCGCCGACTGCTCAAAGATTTGACCACCTAGAGAAATGAACGCAGCGGCTTCACCTAATGCCAGTTTAAGCGGGTGAATATGACCACCGCGCATATCCAGCAAACCGCCAGTGTATACTTTCGTACCTACCGCTTGTTCTACCTCTCCTGCGTCAAGCAGAGTCAATTGGTCGTTGCCGTAGCGCTCCCAGTTCTTCTTATGTTCTTCTAGCCCTTTGAGTTGTTTACTATTCAGTGCCGTGAACAAGCCGCCTTGCTTGTAATCGCAGTTGATGTCGTATTTGTCAATCAGGCCACGGATGATATCGCCGCCTTCAAAAATCATATCGCACAGAGCTTTAGCTTGGTTTTGGTCGTAACGGCTTTCAATCACGTCAACATCTCGGCTGTAGCTATTAACGATTTGGCCACCGTTACGACCAGTTGCCCCAAAGCCCACTTTTGCGCTTTCTAGCACAACGACTTTAAAACCTTTTTCTGCAAGGTGTAG
>NZ_JAWOWF010000628.1:0-576 GCF_033340295.1 Vibrio sp. 1401 | reverse complement strand
GACCTCAGACGATGTGATTCACTCTTGGTGGGTGCCTGATTTCGCCGTGAAAAAAGATACCATCCCGGGTTTCATCAACGAGGCTTGGACGCGAATTGATGAGCCGGGCGTTTATCGTGGTCAGTGTGCAGAGCTTTGTGGACGAGCTCATGGCTTTATGCCAATCGTAGTCCATGCCATGCCGGAAGATGAATTCGATCAATGGCTCTCGGGCAAGAAAGAAGAAATCGCGATGCAAAAAGCCGCGGCGCAAGAGGCGCTAACTCAAGACTTGTCTATGGATGAGCTCATGGCGCAAGGCGAAGCGATTTACTCGGCGCGTTGTGCTGTTTGTCACCAAGCTAATGGTGAGGGTATTCCGGGGGCGTTCCCTTCAATTAAAGGCAGTCCTGTCGCGACAGGTGATGTCACCGAACACATCGGTGTGGTTGTTGATGGCCGCGCAGGGACGGCGATGCAGTCTTTTGCTAACCAACTTAGTGATCAAGAAATTGCTGCGGTAATTACCTACCAACGCAATGCTTGGGGAAATGATACTGGCGATACGGTTCAAGCGGCCGACGTCAATGCCTTTAA
>NZ_JAWOWF010000627.1:0-576 GCF_033340295.1 Vibrio sp. 1401 | reverse complement strand
ATGCTCGCAGGGATTATCAACCACTTCCAGAATGCGCCTTGAAGATTAATCGCACGTTGCTCTAAAGGCGTGTATCGCTCGCTTTGATGCTGACAACAATGGTGGTGGGCGCTCGCTTGCTTTGGCTCGGGGCGTAGAAAATCATCAGGATGAAATGCGTTGACGATCAAACCCGAAACCGTACCTACCACAATGCCAAGTGCGACGACGCCAACGCCGACGGACGGTTTTGCCGCGAGTAACAAGAATGCCGCATCGCCCATGGTTGATGTCAGTACGGCTACGATTGCGCCAAATCCTACTCGTCCACTAATAAATTGAGTCGTAACAACAATAGCGCCGCCACAGCCCGGAAGCGCACCGAGTAGGGCTGCAAAAAACACCTGATGATGACGAGAGCGATGATAGAGCTGAGTGATGCGATTCGTCTTCGACATAAAGTTGGAGAGGTAATGATAAATCGCCAAGGTTGCTGCGACATAACAAGATACTGCCCAGAAAGAATCGGAAAGCGTGGTCACTGTGATCTCTCGGGTGTTCTCATTCGCTAATAAGACAAGCATGATAATGGGGATG
>NZ_JAWOWF010000626.1:0-576 GCF_033340295.1 Vibrio sp. 1401 | reverse complement strand
ATCCTTCGCCCCACCAAAAATTTCGTGGCACAGATAGTACCTGATAAGGCTGAAAAACGCACCTAATGAATCATAGTAAAGCATGATTTAAAAAGGCTGGGACATAGCCCAGCCTTCTTTGAAAGAGATTAGAACGCTACGTCTAACCCTAACCAGTAACGACGTCCATCTTCGACGTACCCATATTCTTTGTAGTTGATGTCTTCATCGAACAGGTTGTAAATCGCACCTTTGATCTTGGTGTTATCCGTCAACTGATACGTTACGCCGGCATCTACAAACGTATAAGCAGGTTCAACGATGCTGTTGCGTGATGGGCCAGTGACCGGATCCATTTCTTTGCCTCGGTAGGTCACTTTCGTCCAACTCTCTAGGTTGTCTGTTGTTTGCCAAGTGACATCAACATTAAACAGATGCTTTGGAAGTTGCTGAAGTGGCATGCCTTTGTATTCACCCGTTTTTTGCTCCGAGTCGGTAAAGGTATAGCTTGAGCTTAAGTAGATAGTCTCGGTTAGTGGTTTCGCCAACGTTGCTTCTACACCCTGAGTAACAGCTTCATCCACATTAATGCGGTAA
>NZ_JAWOWF010000625.1:0-577 GCF_033340295.1 Vibrio sp. 1401 | reverse complement strand
TGGAGAAACTACGATAAGCATGACTTTCACTTCCCTAATTTTGTTTTTTATTAGGGTACAAAAAAAGCCATGCATTGTCTGCATGGCTTTACGAATCGTCTTAATAGCTTTTAACGATAGGAGAACACTTAGTCTTTCTTAGTGTTGTCCCAAATACCGTCTTCTAGCTGAGACTTAAGCTCAGGGAAATCGTTCGCATCGAACGTTGGTACTTTACCTTCGCCTAGCTGGCGGTTGTAGTCTTTCGCCAGTTTGATCACGATGCCCGATAGCAACAGAATCGCTACCAAGTTAACAATCGCCATCAGACCCATCGAAACGTCAGCCAACGACCAAACCACAGGAAGAGACGCTAGCGCACCAAACATTACCATGCCCAGAACCACAACGCGGAAGATGCTTAGACCAGCTTTATGGTTGTGCTCCAAGAAGATCAGGTTCGTTTCTGCGTAAGAGTAGTTCGCGATGATTGAAGTAAACGCGAAGAAGAAGATTGCAACTGCAACAAAGATGCCGCCCCAATCGCCAACTTGCGAGCTCAACGCACGCTGAGTTAGCTCAATACCAGTAACTTCCG
>NZ_JAWOWF010000624.1:0-577 GCF_033340295.1 Vibrio sp. 1401 | reverse complement strand
CAATTCCTGTTAGAGGGCAACAATAATGAAACGTGTATTTTTATTAGCGACAGCACTTATAACCGGATTGACAGGATGCAGCAGCGCGCCAGAAACAACAGGGGCGCTGTATCTCCTACCTAAAGCTGAGACAAAAACGTCTAACCAGATGAGCGTTGCAGAACGCCCTTTACTGGTGATTCGTCCGGCTCAACTCGCTAGTTACCTGAATGACAATAGTATTGTGTATCGCACATCAGATACTCAGATTGTTCAAGCCAAACGCCACCAGTGGGCTCAAAGTATTTCTGAGCAAATTACCCAACGTGTTGTGGCTGAGCTACGCCAAAAACAAAGCGACTATTGGCCAGTTGAAATGAATAATCTTCTGGATCAAAGTGGAGAATCCAAGCTTCAACTTACTTTGAACAAGTTTAATGGTAGCTACCAAGGTAACGCAGAGATTGAAGGTGAATGGTTACTCATCGATGCAAGCGGCAACGTCGTTCGCAGCTCGCAAGTAAAAATATTGATGCCATTGCAAGATGAAGGCTACGACGCTCTGGTTGATGCACTGTCGGCAGGTTTGAACCAACTA
>NZ_JAWOWF010000623.1:0-578 GCF_033340295.1 Vibrio sp. 1401 | reverse complement strand
ACTGCCTTTGTTGGCGCGAAAACTAATGTTGCTCAATGCCTTAACTCCTGGGAAATGCTTCGATATGTTGCAAAACTCAATGTAAGAGGGGGAATTTATCATGATCATTCTCTCCGTTTCCCGAAAGAGCGGCGGTCATTGCACCGCCGCAAATAGGCTTAAAGACCTTTTTTCTGTAGCTCTTCACGGAAGTTGTCGCGAGTGATCAGCACAACATCGGTGACTTCCACAAACTTCTCTGGCTGCACATCTTCTTTCACCCATTTGTACAGTGATTCGATGCTCTTAACGCCGTGCACGTCAGGGCTTGGCAATAGTGAGCCAAAGAAACCCGTAGCGTTTGACTTCGCCAACTCATTCACGGCATCGACACCATTAATACCAATACCAATCACGTTTTCAGCGGCAAAACCTTGGCCTTCAGTCGCGCGTACACCACCTAAAACCGTGTTGTCGTTCATACCAACAATCAGCCATTGCTTAACCTTTGGATATTGAACCAACAGTGAGTTAGCGGCATCTAACGCACCTGGGATGTCATTCGTTTTGGTCGGAACACGGTAGATTTGAGATTTAGG
>NZ_JAWOWF010000622.1:0-578 GCF_033340295.1 Vibrio sp. 1401 | reverse complement strand
TACTAGAGCGAATATTCCAAACTCTAGTATAGGCGCATTGATGTCCTCACCGCAGAAACCTCAATACAGTCAAAGTGAAGAGCTCGCCAACACCATCACGCACGGTATTGGGATGATTTTCGGCATTGTCGGGTTAATCCTGTTGTTAATCAAAGCGACAAACCACCAAGCTGACACATTGACCGTGACAAGCATGGCGATCTACGGCTCCAGTATTATTGTGCTGTTTCTAGCCTCAACGCTGTACCACGCGATCCCTCACCCTAAAGCGAAACGCTGGCTGAAAACCTTCGACCATTGCGCTATTTATCTGCTTATTGCTGGCAGTTACACGCCATTTTTGTTGGTGAGTTTACGCACGCCACTTGCGTTTGGCTTGATGATAGTTATCTGGAGCATTGCTCTGCTCGGCATCATCATGAAGGTCGCGTTTGTTTATCGCTTTAAGAAGTTGTCGCTGATGACTTATTTGGTGATGGGATGGTTGTCGTTGATTGTGATTTATCAGTTGGCGATCAATCTGGATATCGGTGGACTTACGCTGCTTGCTGTGGGCGGTTTGGTGTACTCGCTAGGGG
>NZ_JAWOWF010000621.1:0-578 GCF_033340295.1 Vibrio sp. 1401 | reverse complement strand
GTTTGATGCCGCTAGTTCTGCTGGAGTACTTGCGATCAGCTCTTCTTCGGTCATTAGATCAATATCAGCAATTTCATCGGCACTTGGTTGGCTTGTTTCAACATTAGCCTCTGCTACAACTTGAGCGAGACTATTTTCTTGCTGATTTTGCCACCACCAAGCTGCTGAGATACCGATGATGACAATGGCTATTACCCAAGTCAGCAACATAATTCGGCTGTTGTGTTTCTCGTGTTTGGTTTTACGAGAAAAGCTTTGCATTTCGATTTCTTGCTCTTTTGGCTTTACATCTGCCGTTTGTTCTAGAGCAACCAGCACCACTTTCTCATCTAGCCCGACAAACTTTGCGTAAGAACGCAAATAGCCGCGAGTGAATGTCGCTACTTGTTGAGATTCAAATCGGTTGTTTTCAATATCTTCAATAACAGAAACGCGAAGTCTAAGGCGATCAGCAACGTGCTTCTGAGTCATGCCTAGAGATTCGCGTTTATTTTTTAGCAACGTGCCTGCTTCCATCGAAAGCGGCACTTCATTGGTTTTTTCGTGTTCTGTCATAATGGCGGTATTTAATCTGTTTG
>NZ_JAWOWF010000620.1:0-578 GCF_033340295.1 Vibrio sp. 1401 | reverse complement strand
CAAATGCGCAGCAGCAGTGATGTATTGGCCGACAAAGACAGCCCGTTTGCTAGCCAACAACAAGGCGTGTTTCGCGATATGTACGATGGGCAATTGGCGATGGAGTTGGCGAAAAAGCAAAGCTCTGGCATCGCTAATATGCTGATTCAGCAGTTGAGCCCTTCAATGCGCGAAGTGGCCTTCGATTCGGTGCGCAATGTGTCTTCTGCAAATGACGGTAAACCGGTCGATTCTGAATCGATATCACAGCTTGAACTCGAAGAAATTACCGACCCATTTAACTCAACGGCTCAAGCGGTCGCCTCAGTTAAACAAGTGCTTGGAGAAGCCGGTATGACGACCGCTTTTTCTCAGCCGCTGATCAGGAAAATGGAGCTGTAAATGAACCTAGTTAATATCGCCCTCTCAGGTTTAAACGCAAACCGCGTTGCACTTGACGTGACGGCGCAAAACGTTGCGAGCGTCAATACGCCAGGATACAGCCGTCAACAAGCGTTGATGGCGACAGTTGGTGATGGTAAGTCCAACCGCTTAAGCTCTGGTATGGGTGTGGAAGTGACCAGCATCCGCCGTGTAAC
>NZ_JAWOWF010000619.1:0-579 GCF_033340295.1 Vibrio sp. 1401 | reverse complement strand
GAGGTACTGGTAGAGGGTTTCCCGGCTGATGTTGAACTCGCGGGCAAGCTGCGCCTTGGGCTCGCCGGCCGTCGCTCGCTGCCGCAGGGTAGCAGCCTGCTCATCGGACCGGGCTTTCTTGCGGCCCCGGTACGCGCCACGCTGCTTGGCCAAGGCGATGCCCTCACGCTGCCGCTCGCGGATCAGGGCGCGCTCGAACTCAGCGAAGGCCCCCATCACCGACAGCATCAGGTTGGCCATCGGCGAGTCCTCGCCAGTGAACACCAGGCCCTCCTTCAGGAACTCGATGCGCACGCCGCGCTGAGTCAGCTTCTGTACCAAGCGACGCAGGTCATCGAGGTTGCGGGCCAGCCGATCCATGCTGTGCACCACCACTGTATCGCCTTCGCGGACGAAGCTCAGCAGCGCTTCGAGCTGGGGGCGCTGGGTGTCCTTGCCCGATGCCTTGTCGGTGAACACCTTGCTCACCTGGGTTTGTTCCAGCTGGCGTTCCGGGTTCTGGTCAAAGCTGCTGACCCGGACGTAGCCGATGCGGTGCCCCTGCACGATGTCTCCTTGGTTGAAGGCGGCTTAAGTGCA
>NZ_JAWOWF010000618.1:0-579 GCF_033340295.1 Vibrio sp. 1401 | reverse complement strand
GGGATAAATCCAAAGAACCCGGTACAGTTTTCACCAGTTTCTTCGCCATACAGGTCAGTACCTTCACAAGCGGCTTCTACGCTCGCTGCTGTGGATACCCAAGCTTTGTAAACCCCACCGGAGTTAGGTGTGTTGGCAAATGGAAATAGCTGTATGGTTTCTCCATCAGGCAGAGAAGTAGGGTCGACATCTAAATACTCACTTCCCAATTGATGTCGACATTCTATGTCTATCGATTGGGTGACCATTTTGCCGCGAACTTTAACTTCTTGAGTGATGGTGACGACGTCATTCATATATGTCACACCACCTTCACCGTCGAAATAGAAAAGACGACAGGCTAATGGTTCTGCGTAAAACTCTTCGGCGTTTCTAGCGTTCTTGCCTTTGATTTTTACATCTTGATAGCAGGTACCACCGTTGGTGTCTGCGCTATCTAAAGTACTTGATAACAAACATTTACCTGATGGATCGGTAACTTGAAAATAATACAAACCAGCAGGCAGTGCTGCGGCTGTTCTTGGGGCGTTAGGCCCTGGGCCTCCATCTAAAAATACTTCTTGTTTAGACTCGTAGCGG
>NZ_JAWOWF010000617.1:0-579 GCF_033340295.1 Vibrio sp. 1401 | reverse complement strand
CTCTCAATCATTTACCTAACGAGCCTCTATACGCACTGCTTGGTGCTCTTGAGCATGTCGACTTACAAGAACGACTAGCGCAGCGTATCGCAGAAAAAGCGCAGCAAGAGATTCACAGCACAGAACCAGATTTGTTCTTGCTATCGGCATTAACTCGCGCGTTAGCAGGCGCTCCAACTGAAGTCTCTTTACCAGTACTAGAAGCGATTTTGCAAAGCCCTCGTTTAAGTCACCAAGAAGTACTGATCGGCATTGCGGGACGAGCATGGCATCTTCTTTCTGATGCAAAAATCGCTGAACAATTTTTGCTGCGACTCGCACAAACAGGCAATCAAACCCTGTTCAATCAATTATTTGCCGATTTAGTTATGCTGCCAGAACTAAGAATGGTATTGCTACCTTTGCTGCACTCTAGCCCATCGGAAGAGCTAGCCACTGCACTCATCAAATTGCAGCAAGCCACAAAGGGATAAGAAAGGATTAAGGATGATAGGAGATCTACTGGCAATACTTGGACTGTGCTTTTTCTGTTTTCTATTTTGGCAACAACGACGTCAATCTGAGTTAGCCAAAGTTGCC
>NZ_JAWOWF010000616.1:0-580 GCF_033340295.1 Vibrio sp. 1401 | reverse complement strand
TCAACTTCGTTTTTCGCGGCTTTTGGCATTAAACATGGATCGGCTGCAGTAATAACCGATGCGCCTGCATTTTGCAGAACTAACTTAAACCATGCGTTACTGATTGCTGGGTCGAGCAATACCTTTTTACCAGACATGGCTTCAAGGCGAGATTGAAGTGCTTCTGGATGATGAACCGTCACACCAGTGCCCACGTGCGCTGCAAATTCAGCAGGTAAGCGAGCGGGATCTAGGAAGTACTCCACACTTGAGTCGGCATGAAGAATCGCGTGCGACAGTAAAACTGGCAAACGCGATACATCCAAGCCACGTACGTTCAATAGCCAACAAATAGAATCAAGCGCTGTGATGACTGCGCTGTCTGCACCGGCTTTTGCTACCAGTTGAGCGATCTCTTTACGCTTACTTTCGCTTGATTGACCAACGGCTTGTGTTGGCATAAGGCGAACGTCAGAAACCACTGGTGCAGGGCGGTCATGCCACAATTCATCAATTGGGTTGCCGGAGAGAATGTTTAGCTCAAGTTTTCCGGCCAGTTTTGCTTGTGCCATATCTAGCCAAGCCGAGCTGTGCATGCGAG
>NZ_JAWOWF010000615.1:0-580 GCF_033340295.1 Vibrio sp. 1401 | reverse complement strand
TGCTTGAGCCTCCAACATAGTTCTCCATATTCAGATAAACGGCATGATTTAGCTCTGAACTCTTCCACAAAGAAAGGCCGATGGTCAGTAGAGATATAGAAATAAAACCTAAACGTGCGATCGTCGAAGTCATCGTTACCCCACAGGAAAGAAGCCTAAATAGCGTTTTACAAAATAGAGCGCGGCAAGGTTTTGGATCGCCATGCCGATCGCCATTGCCCATGCAGCCCCCAGAACGCCGTAGCTTTGGCTAAGAAAAACCAAAAGAGCGATGGAAATAGTGCCTGAACAAATCGTGATGTATTTCATCGTTCTCTCATGGCCGCTCATTAGCAATAAAAATCCTACCGAGCCAGTGGCGATATTGACCAGCTGCCCTAAAGAAAGGACAACTAACAGCGGAGCTGCCGCAAGAAATTCATCACCAAAAAGCTGCATGACGAATTCAGGAAATAGGGTGCAAACTAAGACAGGAAGCAAAGCTGCGCCAATGTTTGCACGACAAGCCCATCGACTTAAATTTCGCAGTTTATCCAGCTTTCCCTCTTTAAAAAGAGAGGCGAACATTGGGGCAACAACG
>NZ_JAWOWF010000614.1:0-581 GCF_033340295.1 Vibrio sp. 1401 | reverse complement strand
AACGAGTGACTTTCTTTTCAGCACCTTTCCAATCACCTTCAAGGAGCTTGATAATGCCTTCATTGGTGTAGCGACGAGAACGACGCATTTTACGTACGCTGAAGTAGTTCCAAGTGCTTGAGCTTGCGTAAACCAACTTTTTAATCAGGTATTCAAGGAGGAAAAGACCAGCTAGCGCAGCGATAACGAAGATCACCAAAGTGGTCACGCTCATTTCGATGGTCTTGTTTGCTATTGAGATCAGTACATATCCTTGTTGACCAGAAAACTGAGTACCGGCAAATAGACCTGCACCTAGAACGACAAATAGGAAAATAAGGCGAATCATTATTTATCCCCCGTACCTGTCATTGTTGTGACTTCACGACGTAGTCGCTCACGAATCACATCCGATAGCTGAGATTGGCTTTCCAGTTTTGCAGGGTACTCAACTTGAATATTTTGTTGGCTTAATTGGTTGAGTGCTTTGTTGAATTCTTTCACCGCGTTGTCGTCTTGATTGAAGAAAGCCATCGCCCACTTGTCAGCTGTCGTTAACGAAGTGGTGTAGATTTCGCCTTGCTCTCGGTAAACCGCTTTGA
>NZ_JAWOWF010000613.1:0-581 GCF_033340295.1 Vibrio sp. 1401 | reverse complement strand
GTAAGCAAAGCCATTGATAACCACCTTGTGTATCGCGATAAGTCACATTTAGGAACGCAACCTAAGCTGTTTAAAATTCCGCATAACAAAGGGGAGGTGTCATCATGAACGGTTTTGAAAGTGCTTTCCACTTTGATTCATTAGTGTGGGATTGGATCATCGCGATTTACCTATTTTTAGCTGGGATGTCTGCTGGCGCAGTGATGATTTCTATCTACCTTAAACGCAAAGTCATTGAGGGAGATCCGGCGAACAATGGCATTATGAAAGCGATGGCTTGGCTCGCGCCATTTGGCATCATTTCCGGTTTGGTGATATTGATTTTCCATTTAACTAAGCCACTCCAGTTTTGGAAAATCATGATTTACTACAACCCGACGTCGGTGATGTCGATGGGCGTTGTCTTGTTTCAAGTCTACATGGTTGTGTTGTTTGTTTGGATTGGCGTGATCTTTCGCCATCAAATCATCAGCTTTTGTGAAGGCAAATTACCGAGCGGATTACTCGACTTTGTGGATGGCTTTTTGATCAAGGCTGGAAAGGTGAGTAATGCCATCGAGTTGTTCTTGGGTTTCTTGGCG
>NZ_JAWOWF010000612.1:0-581 GCF_033340295.1 Vibrio sp. 1401 | reverse complement strand
ACCAACGTCTAAGCCCTTAGGCAGCTGAGTAATTGGCGTTTGGGAAATGTCCACATTCCCTTTTATGACCAAGCCAGATGGGAGTTCAGTGTATGGCTTGTTTCGAAGATCTAGATTGCCATAGTTGTCGATATGGCCAAATTTGGAATAGTAATCGAGCTCGGAAGCACTAGGAGACGAGCTAAATGTAATTAACGCAAGGGCGAAAGGGATGAAACGCATAACGATTACTTTCCAATAAAAACGACAAAAGCATAACCTAAAGAGTTAGTGACGGCTATATCGGCCTGAGCTTAACTTGCCGTTGTTCGTAACGACGTGGAGGAATATCTGAGAATTAGAAGTAAGAACAAATTGCTAGAATATGAGATTCTGCCAAGAACCTGAAATACTTCCTTGCTAGTATTGTTCGGGCATAAGGGGATATTCATGAAGTTTAAAAGAGTTTCTATTTTTACTCTGAGCGCCATGGTCGCGCTATTGTCTGGTTCAGTTTTTGCCAAATCTTACAGTACGCCGGAGTCAAAGGCTTTGGTGGTTGCTGATGGTAAAATAGGCCAGCGAATTTGTTACTACGAAGA
>NZ_JAWOWF010000611.1:0-581 GCF_033340295.1 Vibrio sp. 1401 | reverse complement strand
ATTGGGTGTGAAGATCAAACTATCGAGCCCGAAAGGGGAAGGTGAACGCTTGAACAACCCAACCGTGGCGTTTAAGTACCAAGGTATTTGTATCAAGCTGCATCCGCATTCGCTCAAGCGTATAGTGGAGTCTGAGCAGGCTGAATAAGCAAGTTTTGAACGACTAGAAAGAAGAAAGGGTTGCAAATGAGGAACCCTTTCTTTCATTCAAATGCGATGAACTTAAAGAATCACCGTCTTATTCCCATAAACAAAAACGTGGTCGTTAATTACCTTATTCAGAGCTTTACTCAAAACATTCTTCTCGACATCGCGGCCTGCTTGAGCCATATCTTGTGCGCTGAATGTGTGATCGACTGGAATAACATCCTGCTTGATGATCGGGCCTTCATCTAGGTCGTTTGTCACGAAGTGGGCTGTTGCGCCAATAATTTTTACGCCACGGTCGTAAGCTTGCTGATAAGGCTTAGCACCGATGAAAGCAGGCAAGAAACTGTGGTGAATGTTGATGATCTTATGGCGGTATTTTTCAACAAACGTTGGCGTGAGACCGCGCATGTATTTCGCTAGCACCAAGTAAT
>NZ_JAWOWF010000610.1:0-582 GCF_033340295.1 Vibrio sp. 1401 | reverse complement strand
TCTATGTCACCTTCAATGATGTACAAATCTTCCGGACAGTCGTCTAGCTCTACCAGTTTCTCTTCGATACCCGACAGGTCAGAAACCACAATCGCGTGACGTGCAGGACCATACATCGCACTGAAGTAAGGTGCGTCGTCGATTGTAATGTCGTCGTAAATCTCGGATAGAAGCACACCGCCTAGTGTATCTGCCAAGCCTTTCAGACGAGGATCGTTTGAACCACCCGGTGATGCCAATCGTTCGATTTCGCTTTCTAGTTGCGAGCGACGCTCTGCCAGTTTGTCTTTCGCTAGAGACAACTCTTTCTCTTGTTCCAGAACAACCTGCATGTGGCTCATCACAGCATGGCGATCTTCTAACTCTACACCGCTTTGCTCACGCAATTTTTCCAACGCATCGTTCGCCGCAATCCATGTTGGTGCAATGGCTTCTAGCTTGTTGATTTCTGCCGCAGCATCTTGTTCTAGACGACGCTGTTCACTGCGTTGTTCACGCAGCTCTTCTTGCGTCATTTCTAGCGTTTCGATTTGCATCGCGTGACGTTCACGTTCTTGTTCAAACGTGATTTCGTCCGTCAGT
>NZ_JAWOWF010000609.1:0-582 GCF_033340295.1 Vibrio sp. 1401 | reverse complement strand
TGCGCTGATAACTGAGCAAACAGTGATTTCAGTGCTTTACCGCGGTGAGACAACTGCTTTTTACGTGCCGGCTCTAGCTCTGCTGACGCACAGTTATCTTCTGGTACGAAGAAGATAGGGTCGTAACCAAAGCCATTTTCGCCATGTGCTTCAGTCAGAATGCGACCTTCCCATTTGCCATGACAAACGATAGGCGTTGGATCGTTTTCGTGACGCATCAATACCAATACGCAGTGGAAACGCGCGGTACGCTCTGCTTCTGGCACGCCTTCCATTGCGGCTAGCAATTTCTCTAAGTTTTCTTGGTCAGAGGCTTTTTCGCCTGCGTAACGTGCTGAGTAGATACCCGGTGCACCTTTTAGGAAATCGACTTCCAGACCAGAATCATCTGCAATCGCTGGTAAGCCAGTTTCTTGCGCGGCATGGCGAGCTTTAATGATTGCGTTCTCAATGAATGTGGTGCCCGTTTCAGCAACTTCTGATACGTTGAATTCACTTTGCGCTAATACTTCAAAACCGAAGTCAGACAGTAGATCTGCCATCTCGCGAACTTTGCCTTGGTTGCCTGTTGCTAGCACAATT
>NZ_JAWOWF010000608.1:0-582 GCF_033340295.1 Vibrio sp. 1401 | reverse complement strand
GTCATTAAACGCATCACCAATATCGTAGAACGTTGCGGCCCACCAGTTGCCGTAAACACGATATTGATACTCTAAGGTGCTGCTTAAGATGTATTTCGCACCCGTTAATGCGCCACTTTCATCGACAGGTGAGATGGATTCATAGCCATAACCACGGATGTTGTTGTCCCCCACAGCAAAGAAACGCAACGATGGCGAAAGCTTTTCAAATTCCTCCGTGATGTTAGCCCCCCCTTCGAGACGGAACAAACCACGATGGTTTTCGCCGATGCCACGAATCCACGAAGATCGCCCAAGCAAACGCAATACGCGCGTTTCAGATAGTAGCGCCGGATCGCCGTATTCAACCGTTACGCTTTGCTTATCGCCCCACATTGGCATACTGCCACCACGGACACGAGTACGCGAAAAGGTTGCCCCTGGAAGCACAAACTGCACGCCATCATCTTGCAAACCTTGCGAGAAGTTTTCGTACAAGTGACGAACGTACACGGTTTTGTGCCAACCACCGTCGGTTAACCAGTGTCTTTCTACCGCAAGGTTTGATTCCAAACTCTCAGTATCACGGTTGTCCAAATGCTT
>NZ_JAWOWF010000607.1:0-584 GCF_033340295.1 Vibrio sp. 1401 | reverse complement strand
GCGAGGAAGATACCATCGTTATGGCACCACTACCGCAGGTAGATAGCCAGTTTACGACCAAGAGTGAATGGAACACATCGATTGGTGATGGTGTTGGTCATTACTTCTCAAAGCTTTCTCCTGTCTACGCAAACGACATGTTGTTTGTCGCGAGCCGTGATGGTTTGGTGAAAGCGCTTGATCCAGAAAATGGTAAGCAATTATGGCAAACCGATCTGGAAGAAGACGTGATTGCTCGTCTGTCTGGCGGTATTACTGCGGCGTACGAACATCTTTACATCGGTTCTGAAAATGGTGAAGTGATTGCACTAAGCCAAGAAACTGGTGAAATCATTTGGCGCATTAAAGTCGGTGGTGAAGTTCTGGCGAAACCCGTTGCGGATTCAGGCTTGATCATCGTAAATACCAGCCGTGGTATGTTGATTGCTTTGGATGAAAGCTCTGGTGAGCAGCGCTGGGCACTAAGTACTGAAGTTCCAAACCTGACACTACGCGGAGACAGCACTCCAACTGCGATTGGTGGTGGTGTTTTCTGGGGTACGGCAAATGGTCGACTAGCCGCAGCGATTGTGGAGCGTGGTCAG
>NZ_JAWOWF010000606.1:0-584 GCF_033340295.1 Vibrio sp. 1401 | reverse complement strand
ATCCTGTTCGCTATCCTGAGCGCACTAAAGAGCGTCGAGACTTGGTGCTTCGATTGCTGATGCAACAAAACATGCTCACATCGCAGCAATATGAACAAGCTGTGAGTCGACCTCTTGATACACAAAGCAAACCACGTATTGCGAGCCGTCAGCCTGCATACTTCCAGCAATTGAATATCGAGCTGAAAGAGAAGGTCGGTGATCGCTTCAAGGCTGAAACTGGTCTGCGCGTGTTTACGTCTCTCGATCCTGTCTCCCAAAGTAAAATGGAGCAGGCTATCGCGAAGAAAATACCGGATTTAGCGAAGCGAGGCGGCAAAGAACTCGAAGCTGCTGCCGTGGCTGTTGATCGCCACAGTGGTGAAATTCGTGCCATGGTTGGTGGTAAACGCGTGGGTTATGAAGGCTTTAACCGTGCGCTTAATGCTAGTCGTCCAATTGGTTCGTTGGTCAAGCCAGCGATTTACCTGACCGCGCTTGAACAGCCAGACAAATACAATTTGGGGACGACGCTGCACGACACGCCTCTAAGTTTGAAAGGTAGCAAAGGCTCGGTATGGACTCCGCGTAACTACGACCGTAAA
>NZ_JAWOWF010000605.1:0-584 GCF_033340295.1 Vibrio sp. 1401 | reverse complement strand
GATCTCACGGGCAATCATGACGATTATTATCCCGAGCCACTACGCGGTGTGATTGATGAATGGAATGATTACATCTATCCAAACGTGAATAATGGGGTGTATCGTTGCGGTTTTGCTACTTCGCAAGAAGCGTATGAAGAGGCTTTTGAATCGTTGTTTTCGGCCTTAGATAAAATTGATGCTCATCTGGCGACCCATCGCTATCTAGCAGGCAATAAAATTACGGAAGCCGATTGGCGTTTGTTCACCACGTTAGTGCGTTTTGATGCCGTGTACGTTGGGCACTTCAAGTGTAATAAACAACGCATTGCCGATTACGTCAATATTCAGGGTTATCTGAAAGAGCTGTATCAGATTGACGGTATCGCCGATACCACCGATTTCTATCATATTAAGCGCCATTATTACTTCAGTCACACAGGGATTAATCCAACGCAAGTGGTGCCTAAAGGGCCTGATTTAGACTTTAGTTCTCCTCACCAAAGAGAAATGATCGGTTAGTTTGTAACGGTTCATCCAATACAAAGCCCTTAACGACGAACTGCGTTGTTAAGGGCTTTTATTCACGCTAAGTACTGGGAGAT
>NZ_JAWOWF010000604.1:0-585 GCF_033340295.1 Vibrio sp. 1401 | reverse complement strand
TTAACCAAGTTCAAGTCCAGCCTAAAATTGGTTTTGGCTTTGCAGAAGCACTACGTTCTTTTCTGCGTCAAGATCCCGATGTGGTCATGGTGGGTGAGATTCGAGACCTAGATACTGCGGAAATCGCGATTAAGGCGTCCCAAACCGGTCACTTAGTGCTCTCTACTTTGCATACCAACTCTGCGGCTGAAACCATCATTCGTTTATCAAACATGGGCGTAGAAAGTTTTAACCTCGCCTCTTCTCTTAGTTTGATTATTGCCCAACGCCTAGCTCGCAAACTTTGTCCATATTGTAAACAACCGCAAGAGCATACCGTTCAACTTCAGCACCTCGGCATTCAAACAACTGACAACATTTTTAGAGCCAATCCAGATGGTTGCAACGAATGCACCCATGGTTATTCTGGCCGAACAGGTATCTATGAAGTCATGCGCTTTGATGAATCTCTATCCGAAGCTCTTATTAAAGGAGCCTCGGTACATGAACTGGAAAAGCTTGCCATTGCGAACGGCATGAGCGCCTTGCAAATGTCCGGAATAGAAAAACTCAAACAAGGCATCACAAGCTTTAGTGAGTTACAAC
>NZ_JAWOWF010000603.1:0-585 GCF_033340295.1 Vibrio sp. 1401 | reverse complement strand
AGAGACAGCAAGAATGTTGATTCGAGAAGCGCAACAAACACAAAGACTTAGTCATCCAAACGTAATCCGGGTCTTTGATTTCGGAGTCGACGGTGATATCTACTTTTTAGTGATGGAATATATTGACGGCGAAACGTTGGAAAGTTTAATCCAACGATCTCGTCCAAATGGTTTGAAGTACCATGCAATGCTTTCTATCCTCAACCAAATCCTCGACGCACTATCCTATGCTCATTCGCTCGGTGTTGTACACGCCGACTTAAAACCAGCCAACGTAATTTTAACCTCCGAAGGCCATGTAAAGCTTTTGGATTTTGGTGTGTCGAAAACTCACCAGATCAAACAGGATCAGTATGCAGCAAAACGTAAAACAGAAGATCTAGAAACGCTGGGCTACACGCCTAACTACGCCTCACTCAACCTGCTCTCAGGAAAAGAACCAAACATAAGCGATGATATGTTCGCCTTATGTTGTATTACGTATGAATTGTTGAGTTGTAAGCATCCATATTCAAGAACACCAGTTAATGAAGCACTAAAGAAAAATATTAAGGTCTCTAAACCAGCAAATATGCCAATAGCGAA
>NZ_JAWOWF010000602.1:0-586 GCF_033340295.1 Vibrio sp. 1401 | reverse complement strand
CGCCAAACCAAATAACGGTAGTTTGGGTTAAACCCTCAGAGGTTGGGCGATGTCGAGTGTTAAAGATAAATGCGAGTAGTTGCTGAGCTAGCTGCTCTTTATGCTCGTTAAGGTCCGCGTTGCCATTGCTATCGACCAAGAATTGTGACACTTCGGATTGCCAAGTCCCGGCCATCCAAATAGCAGAATCGCCGCTAAATGCTGCTTCAACTGGCTCTCCACCAGTAAATTTACCGTCAAATGGCTCGTCACCAGCTCCAAAGTAGTTACTTGGAGAGGCGTAAGGGGCTAATCCATTCACATATACTCTATCGGCTTCAGTTAGTTCACTTAAGCCATTTTTGTTGTGCCAGTAACCTTTGGTGTCAAAGTCTGCGGTAATTTCACAAATGTTATTGAAGTGCACTTCATTACCATTAAGTGCGTCACTGCGGTTGTAAACTTCACCGATAATGAGAGGGACGCCATTTTCCATTTTCATGACAGATTTTACGTCGAACGAAATGGTGTGATCACTGGTATTGTTCCATGCAGCAGAAAGGCTTTCGCTCACTTCATAAGGCGCGGGATCTTCACCGCGAACATT
>NZ_JAWOWF010000601.1:0-587 GCF_033340295.1 Vibrio sp. 1401 | reverse complement strand
TCATTGAACAGGTAGCCCGCTACGGGGTTAATCCCAATCAGCTTTAATTTGTGAGCACGTTTAAAAGCTTGCTTTAACACGCTCCAAATAGAACGCACCGTGGCAATGGAGTAATAGCGTTGAAGCGGCCAGAATAGCTTTTCATCTAATTTAGAATGCGTGAGTTCGGTCAGCTCACACTCTCCCAACATAGGAATAAGCTGGCGTTGAATGGCCCACTTGATCGTGGCACGTCTTGCCGATGTAACCGTGTTGTCTTTGCTGCTACGCTCTGCATACCACGCCAACAAATCCGACACAGTTTTAAATTCTTGATTCAATACCTCGTCATGCAAGTTCACGGCTAAACGGGCTTGATATTCGCTCAGGTTCTCGATCACGTCTTTAGCTTTCAGGTGCGGCCATACTCCCAGCTTGCGCCAGTGAGACTTACCCTCGGCATTTTTCACAAAGAACCATGATCCAGAAAGGCGATTAGCATGAAAGCGGAAGCGCAAAGGATAACGAGGATCGCGCAATTCAGAACACTGGCTTTCTTCTTGTATTTTCTTAATCGCAGAGTCAGAAAAGTGAATCACTGTCGTTGT
>NZ_JAWOWF010000600.1:0-587 GCF_033340295.1 Vibrio sp. 1401 | reverse complement strand
TATTTTAGTAATTGGCAAGCGGTTAAGCTCGAGCTTCTTCTGTTTCTTCTTCAGTATCACATTGGTTTGGAATGGTACAACCGTGACCTTGGCGAGGGAGGTATGCCGCGATCGCTTTTGGATATAACCAACCACCAAAGCAAGCACCCGCAATAGGAGCAAGAAGGGGAACGATAAAGTAAGGGATGTCTTTACCGCCGGTCAGTGCGTAATCCCAACCTGCAAAGTACGCGAACAGTTTAGGGCCAAAGTCACGAGCTGGGTTCATCGCAAAGCCAGTCAGTGGACCAAGAGAACCACCAATAACCGCAATCAGAATACCAATCAATAATGGGTTCATCGCGCCACGAGCGGCACCGTTGTTTTCATCACCCAGAGCCAAAATGGCAAACATTAATACAGCTGTAATGACGAATTCCACAGCAAATGCGCCAAAGAAAGAAAGAGAAGCGTGTGGGTAAGTTGAGAAAATACCAGCCGTTGCAAGGGCGTCTTGGCTGCTACGTACAAAGTTGTGTGCGATTTCGTAATCGGTGAAAAGGTTGCTGTACAAGCTGTAAACCAAAGCGGCAGAGAAAAATGCACCT
>NZ_JAWOWF010000599.1:0-588 GCF_033340295.1 Vibrio sp. 1401 | reverse complement strand
CGTTTCTCTTCATTTAAGTCGTAGTCGACGCTCATGGTAAAGTAGTCTGCAACGATACCCGCACCTACTGTGTAAACAGGTCTCATACTGTATTCGTATGACTGAATCGTATCAGTGTTGTACTGGAACGATTTGGTTTTCACGTCTCTTCCAATCAAGTTTTTAGCCGAGATACCCAAACGATATGGGCCGAAGAACCAAAGTGCACCCGCATCTAAGTTAAACATAGTTTCAGCAGTTTCGTGTTCACGGAGATCTTTGGTATCAAAGTTTTTAAAGCTGGTCGCATACGAATATGTATAGATGCGCTGCAGTTTTGGGGTGATACCAAAAGAAAGATGCTGATTCATAAAGTTGGTGTACTTGGCAAGAGACACCCCCGCCTCCGCTACGCCAATCGAAACACCTTGAACATAGCTGTCTGTCAGTGGATCGACACCTGATGTATCGACATTAGGTTGAACAAATGACTCTGTGTAGAGTTTTCCGTAGACAGTTGCTGATAAGAATTTATTTGGAATACCAACGGCAACGACACCACCTAAGTCAAAATCCATTTTTTTGCCGTTAATAGCGTCCATGGATTTT
>NZ_JAWOWF010000598.1:0-588 GCF_033340295.1 Vibrio sp. 1401 | reverse complement strand
TGATCGTCGGCGGAAACGGAGGGATTGGTTTGGCGATGGTCAAAGAGGCACTAGTGCACTTTCCGTTGGCACAAATTCACGCGACCTATCGGCGCACAAAATCCGATTATGAACATTCAGCCTTGATTTGGCACCAGGTCGATGTCACGGATGAAACGCAGGTCAAGAATTTGAGTCAAGCGGTTAACAGCATCGATTGGGTGATCAACTGTGTCGGTATGCTGCATACGCCAGACAAGGGGCCGGAGAAAAATCTCAGTATGGTGGCGCCTGACTTTTTTCTGCAAAACATCGCCGTTAACACCTTGCCAAGCATGTTACTTGCGAAGTATTTCTCGCCACTTTTAAAGCGCAGTGGTGCACCTAAATTTGCGGTTGTTTCGGCCAAAGTCGGCAGTATTAGCGATAATCGTCTTGGCGGTTGGTACAGTTATCGAGCCTCGAAAGCCGCGCTGAACATGTTTCTCAAAACCATGTCGATTGAATGGCAACGCACGCTTAAAAATGGCGTGGTCTTGGCATTGCATCCGGGCACGACCGATACCGCGTTGTCTGAACCGTTTCAAGCTAATGTCCCTGAGAGCAAGT
>NZ_JAWOWF010000597.1:0-588 GCF_033340295.1 Vibrio sp. 1401 | reverse complement strand
CTGGCATAGTCTTCAATAAGGCTTTCATATTCAGATGGCTGTGCTTGATAGCTAACGCTTGGCTCTTCGATATGATGAAACAAAGGCAAATCGGACAGTGAATCCATCGCTGCCCAACGTGCGTTATAACGGTTACCCGATAAGATCTGAAAGGCATTTGCAGAAGCTAATAATTCGATATCACGACGACTTCTCAAGATTTGTTTGACCTCTTGTATTGAGTGATAGCCCGTTTTTGGTCGTCGTTCGACTAAGCGAGTCGCGCCTTCCTCATTAAAGCCTTTAACCAATCGAAAGCCCAGTTGCACACCAAGTCGGCCATTGGGGCGTTGAATCAAATGATGCTGGTAATAGGAATGATTGACACAGATAGGCAGAACTTCGACGCCGTGACGACGAGCGTCTTGCACCAATTGAGAAGGGCTGTAAAACCCCATTGGTTGGCTGTTTAACAGTGCCGTATAAAACTCTGCGGGATAGTAGTATTTTAGCCATGCCGAGCAATACGCCAAAACGGCGAAAGACGCTGAATGACTTTCTGGAAATCCGTATTCACCAAAGCCACAAATTTGTTCAAAAATGCGCTCC
>NZ_JAWOWF010000596.1:0-589 GCF_033340295.1 Vibrio sp. 1401 | reverse complement strand
GCAACTGCATCCATTACAGCGTCACTTCCTTTCTTGTGGGGAATAGATTGGAATTTACCCTTTAGCTTTTTGCCGCCTTGTAATGTACGAACTGCCATTTACCCGTAAACCTCTGCCATACTAGAAGCAATGATCACCTCTTCTAATATTCCAGTGCCATAAACTTCAAATTGCCATGAGTTGCCCCTTGCTGGTGGAATGCGTATAGGTCGATTAGTTAACGTACCTATCTCATAATCTTTGATGACGACTCCATCAACGATAATTTTCATTCCAACCAATGCCGGATCTTCCGCTCGGATATACAGCGTACTAAGTGTTGGATACATGGCGTAATACTCTTTAGAACGCCAAACATACGCTTTAGGTTGGCCCTTGTTCCATTCAGCCAATTTTGTTCCATCTTCGCTTCGAACATAAAGCGTACCTGTCACTAAGTCAGTAAATCCAAGGTTTGAACCTAGAGAATGGAACGTAATGCCACCCGTTTTAGGGTCGAATATGAACGACTTATCAAGCGCCTTTCCGTAAAAAGCCAAATACTTTCCATCGTAGTAGTAAGCTTCAATGGTTTCTGGCTCCAATGCTT
>NZ_JAWOWF010000595.1:0-589 GCF_033340295.1 Vibrio sp. 1401 | reverse complement strand
AAGGTTATAAGTA
Organism: Vibrio sp. 1401; assembly: GCF_033340295.1. Classification (NCBI taxonomy): domain Bacteria; kingdom Pseudomonadati; phylum Pseudomonadota; class Gammaproteobacteria; order Vibrionales; family Vibrionaceae; genus Vibrio; species Vibrio sp. 1401. Next base: position 576 of record NZ_JAWOWF010000595.1, on the reverse strand, counting down.
CCTGATGGGTCATCTAGATCCGCGGATTTTTGATATAGCTTTATTGCCATTTCATAGTCTTGCTTGGTGCCTATTCCGTTCTCATACATCCAGCCAAGGTTGTAAATCGCGTTCGGATAGTTCATGTCAGCTGCGGCACTAATCAGTTCAAAAGCTCTCTTTTCGTCTTTCTCGATGCCTTGGCCGTGGATTAGCTGCCAACCTAAATTAACCATCGCATCAGCATTACCAAGTTCGGTACCGCGAATAAAATGCTCGACTGCTCTAGGAATATCTTGTTTTGTTCCGGTAGATGACAGGTAGAACTGCCCGGCATATGAGTGGGATAGTGGGTAATCCTGCTCTAATGATTTTTCTATCCAATGGAAAGCATCTTTATCATCAACCGTAATGCCTTCTGGTGCTAAGTCATTAAGGGATGAAATGGCAATTCCTAGCATGGCCTGAGCCCGAGGGTTTCCATTGGTCGCTGACTCTTTTAGCCACTCGACAGCTTGAGCTGGATTACGGTCTACGTCATGGTCATACAACAAGATTTCGGCAAGCATTGTGTGCGCAGAATCGTTTCCTTGTTCT
>NZ_JAWOWF010000594.1:0-589 GCF_033340295.1 Vibrio sp. 1401 | reverse complement strand
CGAATGGATTTGTTGGCTTCGCTGGTGCGCTATTTGCGCAAACCAACAGCTTTGCTGACGTAACATCAGGCGTTGGTACCATCGTGGTCGGCTTGGCTGCGGTTATTTTGGGTCAAACGCTAATTCCAGGTCGCAAAATTTGGGTTGCCGTTTGCGCCGTTATTTTGGGCTCGGTGTTGTATCGACTAGCCGTCGCTTTTGCGTTGAGTTCTGGCATGTTTGGCCTTCAGGCCTCGGATCTCAACCTCGTGACCGCAGTGTTGGTTGCGGTAGCGCTCATTGCGCCTAAGCTCAAGCAAAGTATGAAAGCCAAACAACGCGTAACGACTGCGAAACAAGCGGCATCTAAAAATGGTTCTGGGGAGGCGTTATGATTGAACTCAACAACATCCAAGTGACGTTCAACCCTGGTACGATTTTGGAAAATCGCGCGTTGAAAGGGGTATCGTTAGAAGTACCGGAGCACCAATTTCTAACCGTAATCGGGTCTAACGGTGCGGGTAAATCGACATTGCTCGGAGCGGTGACGGGTGAGACACCAATGATTGGTGGTCAAGTGATCATTGATGGCAAAGACGTCACCAAGCAG
>NZ_JAWOWF010000593.1:0-589 GCF_033340295.1 Vibrio sp. 1401 | reverse complement strand
ATATTTCCGATGAAGATTTGAAATTCTATTTTCAAGAAGGCTTTTGGATAAACGTAAAAGCGTATTCTCATCGTGGCGAAGGCGCCGTCATCCCTTTTAGGGCTCAGCTTCAACATCGCTTGGGCGACCCTTATCCCATTTTAGTGCTTAGCCTTCCCAATACAATGCAGGTATTCCAACTTCGTAAAGAAGTGCGTTATGAGGTGAATTTGAAAGCGCGAGTCCGCTTGGATGAATATCGAAGTGAGTGTGAGATCAGAGACCTGTCTCGCAGCGGCTGTCGTTTTGTGACATCGCCAATGAGCCGACCTTTACAAGTTGGCGACCGTATCACTCTAGACCTCACCATGCCGAGTGATGGTCGCCTGTTAGCGCCACTGAATGGTCGTATTTGTAACCTGCAAAAATCGACTCACTATGCCCGCTACGGAATGGAGTTTGATGAGGTAGGCAAAACTAACGCCAAGAGTCTGCTGAGCCATCTCAAAGTCGACGGCACGAAGCTGAAGTTAAAATAAATTCGAACGGCCTAGAGCCATGAAGTTGCTAGAGCACGTATTCGTTCTTGAAAAACGAGCATTAAAAAGGC
>NZ_JAWOWF010000592.1:0-589 GCF_033340295.1 Vibrio sp. 1401 | reverse complement strand
TGATTCTTACGGTTGCGTTAAGTTATGGGCTTTATTACAAGTTTGGCGCATCTCAAGATGTTGTGAAATGGCAAGAGGTTACGTCTAACTTGCCAGAGCTTTCTAAGAAGCTGATGTCGTCGTCTTCTGAACCTCTGAGCGATGATGAAATGGCTGATTTAACGTTGGCACTGCGCACGCGCCTGCATTATCAACCAGAAGATTCAACCGGTTGGTTGCTACTCGGTCGTATTGCATTAGCGAACCGCGATGTGACGACAGCCATCGATTCTATGAAGAAATCGTATGCTCTTGAGCCAAAAGATCCTGACGTCATGTTAGGTTACGCTCAGGCGTTAATGCTTTCTCAAGACGAGATGGACCAAGCAACGGCTCGTTCTTTACTTGGTAAGCTCATGCAACAAGATTACGTGGATTTACGCGTGTTCTCATTGCTCGCATTTGATGCATTTGAACGTAAAGATTACCCAGCAGCAATTAAATACTGGGGTATCATGCAGCAGATGATCGGTCCTGACGATAGCCGTTACGAAAGCCTTTCACGCAGTATCGACCATGCACGCAAACAAATGGGTGAAGTGGTTTCTCC
>NZ_JAWOWF010000591.1:0-589 GCF_033340295.1 Vibrio sp. 1401 | reverse complement strand
GGTTTGGTGGTTCTGGTGTTTGCCATCGGAACGGTGACAACAAAGGTCATGCCGCCTGACTCACCCGATTGCGTCCCTTGGTGGTTATAGGCGCTGAGCGCTCCGTGATAGCTTTCTAAAATACGTTTTGAAATGGTCAAACCCAGTCCGAGCCCTTCTGGTTTGGTGGTAAAAAACGGGTCAAAGATTTTCGCCAATGCCTCGTCAGACATCCCCGGGCCGTTATCTGACACCAGAATATAGCAGCTCGAATCGTGGCATTGAATCGCGATGGAAATTTGCGGATCAATACAATAGCCATCCATCGCTTGCGCAGCGTTGTGGAACAGATTGATGAGCACTTGTTCTAGTTCAACGCTGTGAATGGCGAGCCTCACCTCGTGGTCGATCGTCGGTACTTTGAGCGTGACGCCTTGCTTGATCAACTTATTGCTCAATATGCTGGTGGCATTGTGCACCGCATCGTGGAGTATCGACACTTCATTATGAGGTTCATGAGAAGTTTTACGGGTGAAGACTTTTAGCCTAGCAATGACCTCGGCAATAGTCTCGTTTAGCGAGAGCATCTTGTTTAAGTTGTCTGCGACCA
>NZ_JAWOWF010000590.1:0-589 GCF_033340295.1 Vibrio sp. 1401 | reverse complement strand
GGCCCGCTAGATATGCGCATGGACCCAACTTCAGGCATCCCGGTTTCTCAATGGTTGATGGAAGCGGATCTGGATGACATCACTTGGGTGATTCGTGAATTCGGTGAAGACAAACACGCTCGTCGTATTGCTCGTGCGATTGTGGAATACCGTGAAAACGAAGAGAACGAGCCAATGGTTCGTACTGGTCAGTTGGCAAAACTGATCTCTGAAGCAGCACCAAAAAGTTTTAAAGAGAAAAAGCACCCAGCGACGCGTGCTTTCCAAGCGTTCCGTATTTACATCAACAGTGAGCTAGAAGAAATTGATACTGCGCTGAAAGGCGCGGCTCGTATTTTAGCTCCTGAAGGTCGTTTATCTGTCATCAGTTTCCATTCGTTGGAAGACCGCATGGTAAAACGCTTTATCCGCAAAGAAAGTAAAGGTCCTGAGGTTCCACATGGGATTCCTTTGACGGAAGCGCAAATCAAAGAGCTTGGCAGCGCAAACATGAAAACTGTTGGCAAAGCGATAAAACCGAGCAAACAAGAAATTGACATGAACCCTCGTTCGCGCAGTTCTGTGCTAAGAATTGCTGAAAAGCTTTAAT
>NZ_JAWOWF010000589.1:0-590 GCF_033340295.1 Vibrio sp. 1401 | reverse complement strand
CCGCCTACTTAGATAAAGATGAAAAACTCTTTAGCGAAGCTTGTCGCTCTGTTCGAACGTCGTTGCTATTAAGGCTGACCAACACTAAGCAAAAGATCTTACCTTTTACTTCAGCGATTCCAGAGGAAGGCAAAACCTCCACCAGCATCAATATGGCGGTGTCCTTCTCGACTATGGAGAAAGTGTTGATTATCGACTGCGACTTGCGTCGTCCATCTTTAGCCAAACGATTCAATATTCCTGAGTCCCAGCCAGGTTTAACCAACATATTGACGATGGATACCGCAATAAAAGATTGTATCGTTCGCATCGATGATGCCAATTTAGATGTACTACCTGCTGGGCTGATTCCACCCAACCCACAAGAGTTGCTGGCATCCAATCGCTTCAAAAAACTACTGGACCATTTTCAAGATAAATACGATCGCATCATCATCGATACACCACCACTGCTGTCGGTCAGTGATGCGCTCATCTTAGGCCAATATGCGAACGGACTCATCACAGTGATTCGTTCCGAGTCCACCAAAGCATCACTGGTTAATGTCGCGCTATCTAAACAAATACAACACTCGATACCGTCTCTTGGC
>NZ_JAWOWF010000588.1:0-590 GCF_033340295.1 Vibrio sp. 1401 | reverse complement strand
GTTAATATTTAGGTTACAGCTGTACGCTTTCACTTCATCTAACAATAGCCCGTCTTTTTTTGTAAAAAACTCACTTAAAACACCCAAACGATAACCTTCGCAATGCTGGTAAAGTGCTCTGATGACATCATGACTAAAGCTTGAGAGTAAAAGGTTCTCTCTAGGCATTGAACTTTCGGTAAGCACTTTTGCTAGCGTTTGTGCGACTTCATCCGCTGGATGGCGGTCTACTTTAACTTCAATATTCAGATTTAGACCTCGCTCAGTAGCCAAGCTTAATAGCTCCTCAAGAGTCATGATAGTTTCGCCAGCAAAATCTTCGCTGAACCAGCCACCGAAATCTAATTGTCTTAATTCTTCCAACGTATGAGCATCAACTCGCCCTTTGCCATTGCTGCATCGACTTAACGTATGATCGTGACAAACCACAAGCACGTTATCTTTTGTTGGCTGAACATCCACTTCTACCCATTTTAGGCCGAGATCAATTGCAGCTTGAACGCTGACTTTTGTATTTTCTGGGAACGAGCCGGCAACGCCGCGGTGACCAATTAACAGAGTTTCCATTTTGTTTGTCTTCTTGAATGAGA
>NZ_JAWOWF010000587.1:0-590 GCF_033340295.1 Vibrio sp. 1401 | reverse complement strand
TTCCTTACAGTCGAGCTCACTCAGTGACGAGGCTTATACCAGAATACGATCATTACGACATGATGAAAGACCAACTGACGATCTCGATATCAACCATCAATGGCTCCAAGCATTGGTATTTCAGTAAACGGATGCAACGCAACCTAAAAACCTTTTTAGGGCTATTTGTACTGACTTTGGCAGCTACCGCCATTCTCATAAACCATCTTTACGCGCGGGTCGATAGCGCAGCGATGAAACAAGCGCAGCTCACCGAGCACTCACGCAGCATGGGCGAAGAGCTCAGTACATTAAAGGCGTTGAAGTCTGAACTAGAAAACGACCTTTCTGAGCGAGAGGAGCGGGTTCAGTTGGTTTCCGAGCGCTTAGGCGAGCTAGAAAAAGTGCTTGGCGTGGATAATCACGCCACCAATGAAGATTTGGATACTCGACTGGATTCAGCAGCGATCACTTCGAATGTACGAACGCTGATGCTCAATCAAATTCCAAACGGTTCGCCAGTGGGTAAAGTTCGACTTTCATCCGGTTTTGGCAAACGTATTCATCCTGTCACCAAGGTAGCGAAAATGCACCGCGGATTAGATTTCGCG
>NZ_JAWOWF010000586.1:0-590 GCF_033340295.1 Vibrio sp. 1401 | reverse complement strand
GATGCCAAGCCTAGCGAAGCTAAACGCAGCACTTACCGATCCAGCAGAACAAGCGAACATGGTTCAGCAGCTTTCTTCTGGCGTTTTCGCAAGCTCTCCTGTAGACGTTAGCAAGCTGGCAACAGATCCAACAGAGCAGCTAAAACTGGTAGGCTCGAAACTGTACTTAAACGACGGTACACAATTGGATAGTGAGCGAGTTATTACTCGTTACTCTCCTGTTCCTGCGGTTAAGTCTTTAGAAAATGTCGAGTTCTTACTGTTTACTCCTCAAAATGGTGTAGCGAAAGACGTGGTGATCTACCAACACGGTATCACCTCAGCGAAAGAAAACGCGTATGCATTTGCTTTTAATATGGTGCAGGCTGGCGTAGCTGTTATCGCTATCGATCTTCCAATCCACGGTACACGTAGCCTAGACGAACAACGATCGGCAAATGCGAACGTTCTTGCTTACTTGAACCTTTCTAACCTTGCTGTAGCGCGTGATAACCTTCGTCAAAGCGTGCTGGATGTACTGGGCTTACGTGCTAGTTTAGTAGTATCAGCGCAAGGCGGTCTATTGGCTGGAGGCCCTCTTCAAGGTTTTA
>NZ_JAWOWF010000585.1:0-590 GCF_033340295.1 Vibrio sp. 1401 | reverse complement strand
TTCAACTTTTACAACAGTGAACTTCACGCCGAGTTGGTGAAACGTCAGCATTTGGAAACGTTCCTGAAAACCCAAATTGAAAGTGAGCTGGTGGATGTGTATTTTCAGCCAATTATTGAAACGCGAACCGGCAATGTGGTGAAGTTCGAGGCATTAGCGCGCTTCTATCACGAAAACAGCGAGTACAGCACGCAAGAGATGATTTCCATCATTGAAGACCTGGAGTTGATCGCTGCGCTGGATGACGTTGTTTGCCAAACCGCGCTGAAGCAGTGGTCACATTTGCAAAAAATCTATGGCGAAAATATCGGACTTTCCATTAATCGCTCGTTGAATACCAAGTTGGATTCATTGCAAGTTCTCCAGCGATCGCTCGATTTGATTAAAGCCAGCGATGTAAACCCAAAACTGGTGACTATTGAGTTAACAGAAACCGCGTATTTCGAGCAGGATGAAGAACACGCGTTTGCGTTAGAACAGATTCGCCAAGAGGGCATTCAAATTGCGATTGACGACTTTGGTACGGGCTACTCTTCGTTTTCTTATTTGGAAGAAGGGCAATTTGATGTACTAAAAATCGACCGCAAGGT
>NZ_JAWOWF010000584.1:0-591 GCF_033340295.1 Vibrio sp. 1401 | reverse complement strand
TGTGTAAAGGTAAGCGCTATAACCGCGAAACACTGGAAGTACGCGACAAAGGCAAAACCATCGATGAAGTACTGGGAATGACCGTCGAGGATGCTCGCACCTTCTTCGATCCTGTTCCTGCGATTGCCCGCAAGCTGCAAACTCTAATGGACGTTGGTCTGTCTTACATTCGTTTAGGTCAAGCGGCAACCACATTATCAGGCGGCGAAGCGCAGCGAGTGAAATTGGCAAGAGAGCTATCCAAGCGTGATACGGGTAAAACCTTGTACATTCTGGATGAGCCAACAACTGGTCTGCACTTCCATGATATTCAGCAGCTATTGACCGTACTTCATCGCCTGCGCGATCACGGGAATACCGTTGTGGTTATCGAGCATAACTTGGACGTCATCAAAACAGCAGACTGGATCATCGACTTAGGACCAGAAGGCGGACAAGGCGGCGGAGAGATCATTGCCCAGGGAACACCAGAAGATGTGTCTCAGATCGAAGGTTCGCACACAGCTCGATTCCTTAAGCCTATGTTGAAATAGAAAAAACAGGTAAAGTACAAAGACCAGCCAACGCTGGTCTTTTTTCATTCAAAACAAC
>NZ_JAWOWF010000583.1:0-591 GCF_033340295.1 Vibrio sp. 1401 | reverse complement strand
ACCGGACGCATTAAACCGGAAGAAGAAAAAATAGCTCGTCCTAAAGGCGACGGTATTGTTCGTATTCAGCGCCAAACCAAAGGCCGTAAAGGCAAAGGCGTTTGTATCGTTTCAGGATTAGACCTAGACGACGCGCCTTTGAAACTGCTCGCTGCAGAGCTTAAAAAAGTATGCGGTTGTGGCGGTTCAGTCAAAGATGGCACCATCGAAATTCAAGGTGACGCAAGAGATAAGATCAAAACACACCTTGAAAAGAAAGGCATGACAGTAAAACTAGCCGGTGGCTAAATTCCTGACGTTCAAATCTCAGATAAACTAGAAACGGCGTCTATATGATTAGACGCCATTTTTATTTGCAATAAACAACTTGCTAATTGAAGAACAAGCAATCGCAGATTGATAGATCGATATTAGCTATTTTATGGTAATGAATAGCCACCGACTTGATAGACACCTTTTAGTTAGACAAAATGACTAACAGAGAGGTGCTTATGAGCAGCAAAAGATATCCAGAAGAATTTAAAATTAAAGCGGTAAAACAGGTCACGGAAAAAGGTCATAGTGTGGCTGATGTTGCCAACCGCTTAGGGA
>NZ_JAWOWF010000582.1:0-591 GCF_033340295.1 Vibrio sp. 1401 | reverse complement strand
TGTACTTGTCGCCCGTCGCCAAGCGATTCGCAGGATTTGCATCAGCAGGATCCCAAGCCGCTGCAGACTCGAACTTGTAAAGGTATTCAAAACGAGAATCATGACCTGAGTAAAATACTACGGGTTTGCCTGCTTCTAGCTTACCGAAAGCACAACCTTCGTGGCGGAAACGACCAAGCGCGGTACGCTTTTTCGCACGAGAGTTTTGGGTATATGGGTCAATTTCTACAATGTAGCCATGGCCGTTCGCTTCGTTACGGTAATCGTCTGCAGAGCTGGTGCCTGTTGGTGCAACATTAAAACGCGTGAACTCATCTAAACGCTCTTCTGAGTTACCTGCCAATGTTTCCCACAAGTAACGCGTGCTCTTATCATCCACACCAATACGATCTTGTTCTTCTGTACGAGTCCCCGCATTAACGAAGTAGCCAGGCCAGTTCTCTTCACACGTGAGGTAAGTACCCCACGGCGTATAGCCGTTGCCACAGTTGTTTAACGTACCACGAGCTTGGCTGCCATCAGGCGAAAAACGCGTCACAGTAAGCGCCGTGTGAGCGACTGGGCCAGATAAATCCATCACTGTCGCACCAG
>NZ_JAWOWF010000581.1:0-592 GCF_033340295.1 Vibrio sp. 1401 | reverse complement strand
AGATGTAGATGCGTATCCTGATTGACGATAGCTCTCAGCGCGCTGATCGACTCAACTGTTAGGTGTGAACCTTCATCGATTGATTTCATAAACTCGTCCACTTCCAATAGTTTCGACATCGAACTGAGAAAGCCTTGGTTGATGACCTCGATAAATGAGCGAGGTTCGGTCGTTAGGGATTGGTTGCTCAGAACTACGTGGTTGATTTCATCAATCGACGTGCTGGTTCGAGTTGCTAAAGTTCTCACTTCATCCGCAACCACTGCAAATCCTCGTCCATGTTCACCAGCTCTAGCTGCTTCAATCGCTGCATTTAGAGCTAGGAGATTGGTTTGTGAGGCGATGCTGTCGATCACTTTGACGATTTCAGTGACTTGCTGCGAGGTTTTAAATAGCTCTTGAACTTTATCATCACAAGCGGTGACGGCACTCAGTACTTCTTCAATCATGGTGCGAAACTCATTCAGAGAATGTTCTGCGCCGCAGACGTTTGATGTGGCTTCTTCGCTGGCATTTCTCGCGATAAAAGAAGAGTCGGCTATCGCTTGAGAGATGTTTAAATCCCTTTGAACTTTATCAGTGATGTCAGATG
>NZ_JAWOWF010000580.1:0-592 GCF_033340295.1 Vibrio sp. 1401 | reverse complement strand
GGGCTTTGCAGGCACCGCTTCCCCAATGGATTTCAACGGCATGGTGCGCCACTACTTTATGCGCAGCGAACCATACCAAGGCGAGCTTCGAGTCGTTCTTGCAGAGAAGAATCGCCGCGCAATGCAATCACACGAACTGGTGACACGACTCAGGGCGGATTTAGAGCAGATTGCAGATAAGTTTGACGCTGACGTGCAGCTAGTCGAAGTGCCGCCAGGCCCGCCTGTTATCGCCACCATTACGGCAGAAGTTTACGGTGATGAAGCGACATCTTATGAAGATCTGATGATTCAAGCAGAGAAAGTCGCGGATAGGCTTCGCAAAGAACAGTTGGTTTCTGAGGTGGATACCAGCATCCAAGGTGATTTAGAAACGTGGCAATTCATCGTTGATCAAGAAAAAGCGGCGCTGTCTGGTGTTTCTGTTGCTGATATCAATAACACGCTTATTACCGCCGCGAACGCCAAAGTGCTCGGTTATATCGCCGATCCAAGAGAAGTGGACCCACTACCTATCGAAGTGCAGCTCCGACGCGAAGACAGAGATAACCTGAATCAACTAGAGCAGCTTTATGTGCGAGGCCGTCCGGGC
>NZ_JAWOWF010000579.1:0-593 GCF_033340295.1 Vibrio sp. 1401 | reverse complement strand
GCAGATCCGATGGATCTTTCACGATCGCTTTTAGTTTTTCAACGTCCGCAGGAGTTTCCACTAAGTACATGCCGCCAGTTTCGCTTGAGTACTGACCCATGGTACCTTCGACTTCTGGGTGACCAGCATGACCAATCAGAACCACTTCCATATTGCGGCGGCTTGCACGAGCAACTTCCATATGAACTTTCGTTACCAATGGGCAGGTTGCATCAAATACCGTCAGATCACGCTGTTTTGCTTCTTGGCGAACCGCTTGCGATACACCATGAGCAGAGAAAATCACGATGTTGTTGTCAGGCACTTCATGTAGCTCTTCAACGAAGATAGCGCCTCGTTGCTTTAGCCCCTCAACCACAAAACGGTTATGTACCACTTCATGGCGAACATAAATCGGTGGCTGATACAGCTCTAGCGCACGCTCTACGATGCTAATCGCACGGTCAACACCAGCACAAAAACCGCGTGGGTTAGCTAATAGGATTTTCATTTCATTGCTCATGGAAATTATCTTTTATTGGGGTGGCTATTCTACTGACAAAATTTCGACTTCGAAAGTCACGTCTTGTCCCGCTAGAGGGTGATTAAAGTCT
>NZ_JAWOWF010000578.1:0-595 GCF_033340295.1 Vibrio sp. 1401 | reverse complement strand
GATGACGATAAAGCCGAAGAAATGTTGAAAAAAGCGTTAGAGATCAATCCAAAAGGCATCGATCCGAACTATTTTTATGGAGACTTCCTTGCAGAAGAAGGTCGAGACAAAGAAGCGAAAGTGTATTTGACTCGCGCAATGCAGGCGTCACCTCGCCCTGACCGACCTTTGGCGGATAAAGGCCGAAAACTGGAAATTGAAGCGACTCTTGGGAGATTGAAATAATCTATGCGCTTATTACTCGTAGAAGATGACAAACTACTCGGTCAATCCATGGTGACTTCATTAAGTCGCCATGGGTACACCGTGGATTGGGTAGAAAAAGGGTCTGGCGTGACTAGCGCACTCAAAACAGAAGCGTTCACTGCCGTAATTTTGGATCTCACTCTACCCGATATCGATGGATTGGAAGTTCTGCGTAATATTCGCAAAGGCGGATTTAAGCTCCCAGTGATGATACTTACCGCACGAGACGACATTCGCGATCGCGTTCAAGGCCTTGATGGCGGCGCAGATGATTACCTCGGAAAACCGTTTGCACTCGAAGAGTTGCTCGCTCGCTTGCGTGTGTTGATTCGCCGTCAATCCGGCAGTG
>NZ_JAWOWF010000577.1:0-595 GCF_033340295.1 Vibrio sp. 1401 | reverse complement strand
TGTTATGGATAACCACTATGTACCAAACCTGACTTTTGGTGCTCCTGTGTGTAAAGCGCTACGCGATTACGGTATCACTGCGCCAATCGACGTTCATCTAATGGTGAAACCGGTAGATCGCATCATCCCTGATTTTGCGAAAGCTGGCGCATCAATGATCACTTTCCACGTTGAGGCCTCTGATCACGTAGACCGTACTCTTCAGCTTATCAAAGAACACGGCTGTAAAGCGGGTGTGGTATTAAACCCAGCAACACCGCTTGCGCATCTTGAGTTCATCATGGACAAAGTTGACCTGATTCTACTGATGTCGGTAAACCCAGGCTTTGGTGGCCAGTCATTCATTCCTCACACGCTAGATAAACTTCGCGCTGTTCGTAAGATGATCGATGAGTCTGGTCGCGATATCCGTCTGGAAATTGATGGTGGTGTGAAAGTCGACAACATTCGTGAAATTGCTGAAGCAGGTGCGGACATGTTTGTGGCGGGTTCTGCGATTTTTAGTCAGCCAGATTACAAACAAGTGATCGACCAAATGCGCACTGAGCTTGCTCAAGTAGAATAAGTGCTAAAAATAAGCGTTATAACTCTCTGA
>NZ_JAWOWF010000576.1:0-595 GCF_033340295.1 Vibrio sp. 1401 | reverse complement strand
CCTTTCACGAATAGCCTGTGTGAAAGGTCACTGCGCTCTAGATTATCTAAAACCAAATTTCTTTAAAAAATAAGCAGCAGGGCAGATTCCCGTGTAAGCACTTTGAATAAGATTAACGCCGATAAACACGGTGAACCAAATGAAGTTACTGTGAACGAACACGGTTAGTATGACCGAGACCAATACCATCGTGCCTGCAAAAACTCGTACTGCATTTTCTAACGTCATAACTCTTCTCCTTCGTACTCTCAAACTGAGAACGCCATCCTTTGATGTTCATCACTATAATTAACTAAATTAGAAATGTCTAATGTTAATTTATCTAAATTCACAATTGCTAATTTAGTGTTGACTAAAGATATTGTTTTAGTAATATCTAATTTAGTTTTTAATGTAGAGGTGAGTCATGAGCTATACAGATATGGATGTAGCAGCAATGAAAGGCAATGCCAATGAAGCTGCTGATCTCCTAAAAGTAATGGCACATCCGGAAAGGCTAATGGTGTTGTGCCAACTGACCCAAGGTGAAGTTGGTGTTGGGGAACTGCAAAAGAACTCGTTCCTTAGCCAATCCGCCTTTTCACAGCACTTAACG
>NZ_JAWOWF010000575.1:0-596 GCF_033340295.1 Vibrio sp. 1401 | reverse complement strand
TTGTCCATGCCAACTCCCTTTGCCAAAAATCACTAAATTTAATTAATCAAACGCAGTTTAACACCAATACTGAAACAAAGTACGTCACATTTTGCCAACATGATGCGTCAGTTTCGTTCAATAATTACAGCGAACTTTACACATGGACGCGACAACGATGATTTTGGGATACGCTGCAATTTTAGTGACCGTACTGCTTTGGTCTGGTTTTTTCATCTCGCTCAAAGGTGGGGCAATTTCGGCACTACAACCTGCTGATATTGCTTTGGTGCGCTTTCTCGTTCCTAGCCTAATCTTGTTGCCTTTTGTAATGAAACATAAAGCCGCCCTAAAAGCCGTTCCCAACAAATACCTTACTGTATTGTCTTGGGTAGCGGTTTACCTTATTTACTTGTAGCGGGCACTGCCATGCATTTCGCTCCCGTCGCGCATGGTAGCGCCTTAATACCTGGCACGTTGCCTTTGTTTGTTTCTGCCATTGCAGTCTTGTTCTATCAACAATCGCTGAGTCATCACCGCATTATTGGTCTTTCCACCGTACTGCTGGGTATTTTTGTGTTTCTGCTATCTAATATCGGGGAAGAATACAACTGGTC
>NZ_JAWOWF010000574.1:0-596 GCF_033340295.1 Vibrio sp. 1401 | reverse complement strand
GACATCAAAGCGACGATGGTGAGCTATTTCTATCGTGCAGATAAAGAATACGGTTCGCGTCTTGCTGAAGCGACCGATACCAATCTCTCGCAAGTGAAAAACAAAGCGATGATGTAAGGCGTAAAGTTTTGGCCTGCGGGAGAAGTATCTGCTCTTTTCTGCCCGAAAATCAGGGCTCCCGTAGGCCATTTTCTGTCATTTTTAATGAGGATGGGTGAATGAAAAACGTATTCTTGCTCAGCTCTGTACTATTTTCTTTGGGTTTATCTTTTAGCTTGTTTGCCTCTCAAGACAAACTCGAAACTCAATATCAATCCTTAGTAGAGCTCTTTTTTGATGCTGCGCGCATTGGTAACAATGAAGTGGTTGAAACCTTTGTATCGCAAGGTTTCCCGATTGATCAGCGCAACAACGAAAGTTACACCGCGCTAATGGTGGCGGCATATCAGGGTAATAAAGACACGGTACGGTTACTGCTCGACTCTGGAGCGAATGCCTGTTTACAAGACAAGCGTGGTAACACGGCCCTGATGGGGGCGCTGATTAAGCGCGAAATTAGTATAGCGAAAGACTTGTATCAAGCGGAATGTTCGCCC
>NZ_JAWOWF010000573.1:0-596 GCF_033340295.1 Vibrio sp. 1401 | reverse complement strand
TCAGCAGTTGACTCTTTTGGAAGAGAAATTAACGGAATTTCCTGAGCGTCATACACTGGTTTTATTGCATCACCATCCTTTGCTGGTGGGGAGCGCTTGGCTTGATCAGCATATGTTGAAAGACGCAGAAGCGTTTTGGCAAGTTGTGGATCGATTCGCCACTGTAAAAGCCATTTTGTGTGGGCACGTTCATCAAGACATGAACGTAATACACAAAGGTATTCGAGTGATGGCAACACCATCAACGTGTGTCCAGTTTAAGCCGAATTCCGATGATTTCGCGCTTGATACCACATCCCCAGGTTGGCGTGAGCTAGAACTGCACACCAACGGCGACATCACAACCCATGTCGACCGTTTACCAGAAGGCCAATTCCAGCCAGATTTCTCTTCCAACGGATATTAATGATGCCCGAGCTCTGAGTTCGGGCTCGCTTTTTCATGCGAGACTTCTATGAGTAAACCTTCACTTCTATTGTACATCCACGGTTTCAACAGCTCACCGCTCTCAATGAAAGCCAATTTAATGAGAGAATATTGCGCGCAGCATCGTCCGGACATCAAAGTCATCGTCCCACAATTGCCTTGCTTTCCTG
>NZ_JAWOWF010000572.1:0-596 GCF_033340295.1 Vibrio sp. 1401 | reverse complement strand
GGTGTGCGCGAAATGCTGCTAGAAGCACCGGCATACAGCTACGATGTGCTTGAAAGCATTGTACAAAAGGTGCAAGACGACATTCAGATGGCACCCGCCCCAAAGCTGCAGCGCTCTCGTAGTGTAGGGAAAGATTCCGATACCTATTTTGACCGTATTGCGGCGATCGAATACACCTTGGCTCACGACGATGGCATTACACTGAAAGGCTTGGAACAGGCGGATATCATTCTGCTTGGTGTATCGCGCAGCGGCAAAACACCAACCAGTTTGTACATGGCGATGCAGTTTGGCTTGCGCGTGGTGAACTACCCGTTTATTGCCGAAGACGTCAAGATGATGCGTTTGTTGCCAGAGTTCGAGGTACATCGCCACAAACTGTTTGGCTTAACCATTACGCCTGAACGTTTGAATAAGATTCGTGAGAATCGCCTGTCGGGCAGCGACTATGCCAGTGAAGAGCAATGCAAGTTGGAGTTGGACACGGTTGAAGCTTTATTCAGAAGAGAAGCGATTCCTTACATCAACACGTCGTCATTGTCGGTAGAAGAAATTTCAACGCGCATTCTTGAGAGAGCCGGAATGAAACGCCGTTT
>NZ_JAWOWF010000571.1:0-597 GCF_033340295.1 Vibrio sp. 1401 | reverse complement strand
AATTCATTCAGAAGTTCTATGACTCTAAAGTATTCCCTACAGGCATCATTGGTAATAACGGGCTTAATGCTATCGATTCACTATTCACGTCGGGCAAAGCAGCGATTGTTCAAACTGGTCCTTGGGCGCTCCAGCCTTACAAAGAAGCAGGGATCAACTACGGTGTAGCGCCTCTTCCAAAATTACCATCTGGTGAGCAAATGGGTTCATTTATGGGGGTTAAGAGTTACAGCATTTCCACTTTCTCGAAAAACAAACCATTAGCGCAAGAGTTTATTACGTTCGTCAATAACTATGACAATGCGAAGCGCCGTTTTGAATTAACTGGAGAGGTTCCGGCAGTGACAAAATTGGTGGACGATCCTGTTATCAAGAATGACCCAGGAGCAAGTGCTGTAGCGATGCAATCCATTCACGCTACGTCTATGCCTTCCATTCCAGAAATGAACGAAGTGTGGGGCCCTGCGAACAGCGCGCTTCAGTTGATCGCAACCAATAAACAAGATGCGAAAAGTGCACTCGACTCTGCAGTAGACAGCATCAATATGCAAATAGAAGCTAACCACGCAATGATGGGCCAATAATTTAAAGATATTG
>NZ_JAWOWF010000570.1:0-598 GCF_033340295.1 Vibrio sp. 1401 | reverse complement strand
TTAGGAATGACGAAACCAGCAAGTTAGAGACATTTAAAATAATTTCATTATGAGGCGTAAATTCGAGCAGATACCCCAACCTTTCGCCAATTTGATTGATATCTTTCCCACGTAGGCAAACCAACGCCTCTCCGTGTATACCGCCGCCAACAAAGCGCTGCGAAACCGCTACAGAGCTATCTCGCCCAATCACGTCCACCAGCGTCATATGCAATTCACCATAGGACAATGGCCCAACATGCGGAACTGGCAACTGGATAAACTCATGCAAGTGATCAGCCATAATGGCCGCCCCTTTGCCTAGCGCAATGTTGGCAATTTCACGAAACTTGGCAAGGGATGAAAGCTCTTCTTGGCTTTGTGCAGAATTAAGCTCCATTGATGTTCGCTGTGCATAATGCAACCCAAGACGCTCGTACAGCGGGATGACTTGTTCTTCTGACAACGGCTTTGCGATAAAATCCATTGCCCCTAACTCTAGGCAGCGCTGCTTTGCTTCTTGTTGTACATCACCCGACACGATCACGATCTGAGTTGGATAATGGCTGACGGGTAAAGACTCAAGAACCTCGAAACCGTCCATAATGGGCATCGTTAA
>NZ_JAWOWF010000569.1:0-598 GCF_033340295.1 Vibrio sp. 1401 | reverse complement strand
AATGGTGGATGTGGATAGATGCAGAAAGTAAGCAAAGTCCTTGTGGGTCGATATAGAATAGACAAAGCAACAGATAGAAGGGCAAAAATAGAGAAGGTAAACGAAGGAAAAAGGTGAGCAGAGCTACTCACCTTGGGGTAAATGTTTTTCCAGCTCGTCGTTTTCGACTTGTAACGCCGCCACCCAGTACGAGATCAGCGCTGTTAAGTTGGCATCATCCAACTCTCGGAGGAGCTGTTTTAACTCATTCAGTAATTGCGCGTTCATAAAATGCATCTCTTTATAATTACCGAGAGTAGCAATTCCCGTTTTGTTGGCGTGTTCTGCGATAAAGTCGTCGCCATTTTGATCAAAAAATAGATCGACCATTTTTTTGATCATCACTTTTTCTATTTTAACGAACCGATAGGCTGATCGAGCAATATTCATATGTGAATGAGGATCGACAAGCGGTAAACACGTTTGGCGATGGTGCGCCATTTTAATGAGTAATTCCCTTACTCGCGTATTATTCAATGTCATACTGACCTCTTTTTCAGTATTTCAGCATTATGCTTTGGTATGTGTGAATATTCATCAATGGTTCTGAATAAGAATG
>NZ_JAWOWF010000568.1:0-598 GCF_033340295.1 Vibrio sp. 1401 | reverse complement strand
TGCAAGAGTTAGAGTGGCGACCTTGATAAATAATGTCTTGCCACTGTTTTACCATACCGAGGAATCGGTTATTCAGATTGATGATCTTCACAGGAATATCGTACTGCATGGCCGTCGATAGCTCCTGAATGTTCATCTGGATACTGCCATCACCCGTCACCACCACCACTTCTTCTTCAGGCATCGCGAACTTAACGCCCATACCAGCAGGAAGACCAAAGCCCATTGTGCCCAAGCCACCCGAATTGATCCAACGGCGAGGTTTGTTGAATGGGTAGTACAACGCCGCAAACATTTGGTGCTGGCCTACATCAGACGCCACATACGCGTCACCATTGGTTAGCTTGTGCAGTGTTTCAATGACTTGCTGTGGCTTGATACGATCCGACGACGTTTCGTAAGACAAGCACTGACGATCGCGCCACACTTGAATATCATCCCACCACTTAGTGATCGCCGCTTCATCGTTGCCACAATCTTGCTCTGCCAGTAGACCAAGCATAGTAGTCAGTACTTTTTCAGCAGAGCCTACGATTGGAAGATCCACTTTGACGTTTTTGGAGATAGACGACGGGGCAATATCAATGTGCATCACTTT
>NZ_JAWOWF010000567.1:0-599 GCF_033340295.1 Vibrio sp. 1401 | reverse complement strand
CTGCGGATGCAGAATCGGTGCGATTCCAACTGTTAGCTGATGCTTCAGACAAGGCATTAGAAGTCACTAAAGTCTACTTAGATGCGGTAAAGGCTTATGAAGTCTTAAAGCTGTCTGAGAACAATCTTGCCGTTCACAAAGACATCTATACGGACATCAAAAAACGCGTCACTTCCGGCATCGGCTCTACTGCGGACTTAACACAGGTTGAAGCACGTTTAGCGAAAGCGCATGGTAATCTGGCAGCTGCACAAAACAACCTTTACGACTCCCACACAATGTTTACCCGCTTGGTGGGGCAAACGCCACAAGGGTTAATTTTTCCAAGAGCTGATCAGAACTTTATCCCCTACACCGTCGATGAAGCGGTTGGCTTGGCATTTGAATTACACCCAGTGATTCAAATCGCATTGGCGGATGTGGATTCTGCCAAGTTCCAATACAAACAATCGAAAGGCGTTAACTACCCGACGATCTCGATTGAAGCTTCTCAAACTTGGAAAGACGATGCGGATGGCTTAAAAGGTCGAAGCGATGAAACTCTCGCCATGTTGCGTTTACGCTATAACTTGTTCAACGGCGGTAGCGATGCGGCAAAT
>NZ_JAWOWF010000566.1:0-599 GCF_033340295.1 Vibrio sp. 1401 | reverse complement strand
TCAACTTACGTTCTTGATTGCCCTGCCACAATTTACCTTCCACGAACGAATCAAACTCAAATGCTTGGTTGGCATAACATGCCTGAACGCGTTCGTTTGTGATGCCAAAATGACGATTCATTGAAGCGTGTAGTAGGGTATCACCATGTTGCCATTGCACATCCAGACGTGCGAGTTGTTGGCCGTCAAATTGGTGAGTGATGTAGACGTCTTGCAAATCGGCTTTTGCTACAACATTTACGCTGTCCAGCGGGTGAATAAAATCGTCAAAGATGAACGTTCGGAGTTCTCCCGGCAGATTGTGGCGATTTTTCTCCCAACGCAGTGACTTCAAATTAGCGACATCGCCTTTTTGTACGTTTGGCAAATAGTCGTTGTAGAGCGGAATGTGTCGGCGATTAAAGCCAACATAAAGTGGTTGATTGGCGATAGCTGCAATCTCATAGAGTTGCTCTACCTGTTGGGAACTGTCCGCCAGAGGTTTGTCGACAAAAGTAGGAATGCTTTGTTTTAGAAAATATTCAGCGATTTGAAAGTGAACATGAGTTGCGGCATGAATCATCACCGCATCTACACCAAACGCAGGAAGCTGTCGGTAG
>NZ_JAWOWF010000565.1:0-600 GCF_033340295.1 Vibrio sp. 1401 | reverse complement strand
TCCAAGGTAAGGACATCTTACGTTTGTCCGATAAGGAGCTAAGCGCGCTGCGTTGGAGCGAAATCGCCATGGTATTCCAAAGTGCCATGAACTCGCTTAATCCGGTACTGACCATTCAAGAGCAGTTTGCAGACGTCCTACGTCATCATCAAGGACTCAGCAACGAGCAAGCCAAAGATCGCGCCGAAAAACTGCTCGATTTGGTGAACATCCCTCGAGATCGACTGGGTGAATATCCGCACCAGTTCTCTGGGGGAATGCGCCAAAGGCTGGTTATTGCCATCGCGCTGTCTTTAAACCCTAAGCTCATCATTATGGATGAACCAACCGATGCGCTTACTGATACAGAAACCGAATCTCTGTTCAAAGTGATTAATGAGCTTGGTGAGCAAGGCTGCGGCATTGTATATATCTCACACCGCCTGAAAGAAATCTTTGAAATCTGTGACCACATTACCGTGCTTCGTGACGGTAAATTTATCGGTGAATGCCGAGTAGCAGACACGGATGAAGACGGCTTAATCGAAATGATGGTTGGCCGTAAATTAGAAGAGCAATACCCACGTATTGATGTAAAGCACGGCGAGACATGCCTTGAAG
>NZ_JAWOWF010000564.1:0-600 GCF_033340295.1 Vibrio sp. 1401 | reverse complement strand
GAATACTTCTTGCCAGCCTTCCCAACAGAAGGGATGGAAGAAACTGAATTCTTGGTCATGAAGTCGCGAGAAGGTTTGGAAGAGCGTCTAGAGTTCCTATTCCCTAATGAAGAAGAGCGCAAAAAGCGCCGTCCAGAATACGACGAGCGTTTACAAATCGAACTCGACGTAATCAACCAAATGGGGTTCCCAGGCTACTTCTTGATCGTAATGGAGTTCATCCAGTGGTCGAAAGACAACGCGATTCCAGTCGGTCCTGGTCGTGGTTCGGGTGCCGGTTCTTTGGTGGCCTACGCGCTGAAAATCACCGATCTTGATCCGCTTGAATATGACTTGCTCTTCGAACGTTTCTTGAACCCAGAACGTGTATCCATGCCCGATTTCGACGTCGACTTTTGTATGGATAAGCGTGACCAAGTGATTGATCACGTTGCCGAAATGTACGGTCGCGATGCCGTATCTCAGATCATCACATTCGGTACGATGGCGGCGAAAGCGGTAATCCGTGACGTTGGTCGTGTTCTTGGTCACCCATTTGGTTTCGTTGACCGTATTTCGAAACTGGTTCCGCCAGATCCGGGTATGACGCTAGAAAAAGCG
>NZ_JAWOWF010000563.1:0-601 GCF_033340295.1 Vibrio sp. 1401 | reverse complement strand
TATAAAAACAGAGGTTTCGTTTTGATTAAAAGCATCAAGCTGCATATCAAGAAATCTCGATTTTATTTAGAGTATTCATTGAGGTATGAGCATGGAAACGCTGCATCTAACAAATTCACACTTCAAGTCTGATTCGCCAATCAACAGATTGATTTTGTTGCTGGTAGCGCTCATTACGCTATTTCTTGTCGTGATTTCTCCGGGTTGGAAACAAGCAATGCTTTCCGTCATTTTGATGGCAATCATCGTCGGTTTCGCCGTCTTGATGATTAAGAAAAGCCAAGTCACTTTCACACTGACCGCCTCGCACTTTCAGCAACACCTGTTTAAAGGCGGTTGGGTTGTCCGTTGGCGAAATATTGAGTCCATTGGTATATGCAGTTATCAACAAGACGGCTGGCATCAACCGCTCCCGTGGGTAGGCATCCGCTTGAAACACTATTCCCCTTACCTTGATGCAATTTGCCCGCGTATCGCGACGGAGATTTTACTTAGCCAACGCGCTTTGTTGTATCTGGGCGCAAGGCAGAACCATTGTGAAGAGAAATTTGAAGATATGGTACTCGACCCACAACCGTACACTAGCAAAGCGGGAAAACAA
>NZ_JAWOWF010000562.1:0-601 GCF_033340295.1 Vibrio sp. 1401 | reverse complement strand
CGAGACGGCGCTGGTGTACCTTTTGTCACGACTTTTTTTGTGCTGCTTTTTTGTGGAGCGATGTGTTGGTTTCCTAACCGTCGGCATAAACATGAGCTCAAATCACGTGATGGCTTTCTTATTGTTGTTCTTTTCTGGACGGTTTTGGGCAGCGCGGGTTCGCTTCCATTTTTAATCGCAGATAATCCCAACATTTCTGTGACTGACGCTTTTTTTGAATCCTTCTCTGCTTTAACTACAACAGGGGCGACCGTTATTGTCGGACTTGACGAGTTACCTAAAGCGATTTTGTTCTACCGCCAATTTCTACAATGGTTTGGTGGGATGGGGATCATCGTACTTGCGGTCGCTATTTTGCCAGTGTTGGGCATCGGTGGGATGCAGTTGTACCGCGCAGAAATTCCGGGTCCAGTGAAAGATACCAAAATGACCCCGCGCATAGCCGAGACAGCAAAAGCGCTGTGGTACATCTATTTAAGCCTGACAATCGCTTGTGCGGTTGCTTTTTGGCTCGCGGGCATGACGCCGTTTGCTGCCATCAGCCACAGCTTCTCTACCATTGCGATTGGTGGCTTCTCAACTCACGATGCCAGCATGGGCT
>NZ_JAWOWF010000561.1:0-601 GCF_033340295.1 Vibrio sp. 1401 | reverse complement strand
CGTAGCTTATCCATCTTACGGATATCCAAACGTAACTCTGTTACGTAACTGTCTTCAACTAAGTAACTGCGCACGACCTCTGCACCGCGAATCACGCCATCGACCGCGCCACTCGTGCTTTCAATGCCAAGACGCTGATCTTCAAGTTCGGCACGACCGCTTACTCGCATGCCGTAAACTTGCTCTGCTAACTCACGATACGCATCAATTTTTGATGCTCGCATCGCGCGCACACGTTTTTCTTCTACCGTGCGGCCAGTTTGTTCGCTTACGCTTGCATAACCTACCGCCACTAAAATTTCATCTTGGCGCATCTGTTGTAATGGCTGACATCCCACAAGCACCAAGGTGGCAATAATAAATAATAACTTCTTCATGCTTCTATCCTATGGACGGAGAATCACAGTGTATGGCTGGCGAATGGTTGGGTCTGAACGAATCAACACGCCATCTTGGGTACGGATGCTATTTAGCGTATCCAAATCACGGCCGATTCGGTCTGCAGGCAAGAACCCTTGCGCTGTGGCAACCACAACACGGCTTTGCATACCAACAACGCGAGCATTAACCAATACGCCACCTTCTTGACGAAGCATGGTTC
>NZ_JAWOWF010000560.1:0-601 GCF_033340295.1 Vibrio sp. 1401 | reverse complement strand
GTGGTCTCGCGTAGCTGAATTGGGTTCATCTCACCCAGACCTTTGAATCGTTGCACGTTGATTTTGGCTTTCTTCTTCGACAAACGTTCTAGAATGCCATCTTTTTCATCGTCATCGAGGGCGTAGAAGACTTCTTTACCACAGTCGATTCGATACAGAGGCGGCATTGCTACATAGATATGACCCGCTTCAACGAGCGCGCGGAAGTGACGAGTAAACAAAGCACACAATAGCGTTGCGATGTGAAGACCATCCGAGTCCGCATCGGCAAGGATACAAATTTTACCGTAGCGTAGGCTATCAAGGTTGTCGCTGTCTGGGTCGATACCCAACGCAACCGAGATGTCATGCACTTCTTGAGACGCCAGAACTTGATCGGCAGAGACTTCCCATGTGTTTAGGATCTTACCACGCAGTGGCATTACCGCTTGGAATTCACGATCTCGGGCTTGCTTCGCGCTGCCACCCGCCGAGTCACCCTCCACGAAGAAGATTTCGGTGCGATTTAAGTCTTGTACGGAACAGTCTGTTAGCTTACCTGGCAAGGCAGGACCCGATGCGACTTTCTTACGTACGACTTTCTTGCTTGCGCGCATACGAC
>NZ_JAWOWF010000559.1:0-603 GCF_033340295.1 Vibrio sp. 1401 | reverse complement strand
CATGGCTTCAAGCAGTGCCGCTTGTACTTTGGCTGGCGCACGGTTGATTTCATCCGCAAGAATGAGTGAATTGAAAATCGGCCCAGATTGGAATGTGAACTCGCCCGTTTCTGGGCGGAAAATATCCGTACCGGTTAAATCGGCAGGCAGCAAATCTGGGGTGAACTGAATGCGATGGAAGTCGCCTTCTACGCAATCAGACAGTGATTTTACGGCGCGAGTTTTAGCAAGTCCCGGAGGACCCTCAACCAAAATATGCCCGTCAGCAAGAAGGGCGATCAACAGTTGTTTAACCAGATCATGCTGGCCAATGATCTGAGACTCTAAATAGTGCTGAAGAGTTTCGAAGTTAGATTTATGCATGCTTTGGACTCTCGATATCCATTTGATTTTCGTTTTGAGTATTGGTCATTGCCAATCAGGAAAAAGTTCCTGTTCGCTCTCGAAATTTATCTTTTCAATATTGGGGCAAAGAAAAGGATTGCAAGCGAAGAAAAACGCTGAAAGTGCTTGAATGACAGGGTGTTACATTTATTTTGCATAAGATAGTGAGAAATACCTCTAGTTTTGTTCGCTCAGGTCGATATAGGTTCCATGCTGTGT
>NZ_JAWOWF010000558.1:0-603 GCF_033340295.1 Vibrio sp. 1401 | reverse complement strand
AAGGCATCAAGCGTGTGCTTGGTGAATCTGGCTACGCTTACCCTCAAGTAAACACCATCCCTGAATTTGACGATGAAAACAAACAAGTCTCCTTGGTTGTGAATGTTGATCCAGGTAATCGAATTTACGTTCGCGACATTCGTTTTACTGGTAATAACTCAACGAAAGATGAAGTGCTGCGTCGTGAAATGCGCCAAATGGAAGGTAGCTGGCTAAACTCCAAGTCGATTGAAACTGGTAAGACACGACTTAACCGTCTTGGCTATTTTGAAAACGTAGAAGTACAAACGGTTCGTGTACCAGGTAGTGATGATCAAGTTGATCTGGTTTACTCGGTTAAAGAAGCGAACTCAGGCAGTGTAAACTTTGGTGTTGGCTACGGTACCGAATCGGGCGTCAGCTTCCAAGTTGGTCTGCAACAAGACAACTTCTTAGGTAGCGGTAACCGCGTTGGTATCAACGCGATGATGAACGACTATCAAAAGAACGTGAGCTTAGACTACCGCGACCCATACTGGAACCTTGATGGTGTAAGCTTGGGCGGTAAGATTTTCTACGATGAATTTGAAGCATCGGAAGCGGGTATCGTTGACTATACCAACC
>NZ_JAWOWF010000557.1:0-604 GCF_033340295.1 Vibrio sp. 1401 | reverse complement strand
CAAAGAAGACAAAGAAGATTTTGCTGAACTGTCTGGCATTGCTGTGCCTGCGGAAATTACCGCCGAAGACGGCACCATGTTCAAAGAAGCGCTGTTGTTTACTCACCGCGGCTTATCGGGCCCTTCGGTTTTGCAAATTTCCTCTTTCTGGAAAGCGGGTCAGAAAGTTTCTATCAACTTAGTTCCTAACGAAGACATCGCTCTGCTGCTCGAGCGCAGCCTTGAGAAACATCCAAATCAATCGCTAAAGAACACCCTAGCAAAAGTGCTGCCAAAGCGTTTAGTGGAAGTGCTGATTGAGCGTAAAGAGCTGATGGATAAACCTCTCAAGCAGTTCAACCCGAAAGAGCTTGCTAGCGTGGTGGAGCGTTTAGAAAACTGGTCAATCGCACCTAATGGCACCGAAGGCTACCGCACGGCGGAAGTGACTTTGGGTGGTGTAGATACCGATCACCTGTCTTCTAAAACCATGGAATGTAAAAACATCAAAGGCTTGTACTTCATCGGAGAAGTGATGGATGTGACCGGTTGGTTAGGTGGCTATAACTTCCAATGGTGCTGGTCGAGTGGCTTTGTGGCAGGTCAGTGGGTGTAATCCAGCGCT
>NZ_JAWOWF010000556.1:0-604 GCF_033340295.1 Vibrio sp. 1401 | reverse complement strand
AGGCTACGTTAAGTACCAAATCCTAAGCGACTACGAAGCACAGCGCCGTGGTGGTAAAGGTAAGAGTGCAACTCGAATGAAAGATGAAGACTACATTGAACGTCTTCTAGTGGCGAATACCCACGACAACATTCTATGTTTCTCTACTCGCGGTAAGACTTACCGTCTGAAAGTTTACCAATTGCCATTGGCGAGCCGTACTGCACGTGGTAAACCGATCGTGAACATCCTTCCATTGGAAGATGGTGAGCGTATCACTGCAATTCTTCCAGTCGATGAGTTCTCAGCAGACAAGTTCATCTTCATGGCAACTGGCGACGGTACCGTTAAGAAGACTTCTCTAGACCAGTTTGCGAACGTACGTTCAAACGGTCTAATTGCGGTGAACCTACGTGATGACGATTCTCTAATCGGCGTTGATATCACAACGGGTTCAAGCGACATCATGCTGTTCTCTAAAGCAGGTAAAGTTGTTCGCTTTAGCGAGGACAAAGTACGTGCAATGGGTCGTACAGCGGCAGGTGTCCGTGGTATGAAGCTGGCTGACGACGACCAAGTAGTTTCACTGATCGTTCCGTCTAACGAAGGCGACATCCTAACGGTT
>NZ_JAWOWF010000555.1:0-605 GCF_033340295.1 Vibrio sp. 1401 | reverse complement strand
TCGGCGTTCGTAAATATGGTGATGAAAAGATTCTGCGTCAGTTGATTGGCCTGTTTAGTGTTGCAGCACTGCTTATCTTCGCTGCGTCACAATGGAAACTGACCTCTATCTGGCCAATCCTAGCGCCATTCTGTTTGATTGCAGTTGCTAACGGTGCTCTTTACCCAATCGTAGTAAACCGCGCATTAGCAAGTGCTCAACAGAGTCCTGCTACGGCTGCTGGTCTACAAAACAGCCTGCAAATTACCGTGAGCAGCCTATCAAGCGCACTAGTAGCAGCGATGGCAAGCCAAGCTCAAATGGTTACGGGCGTGGCAATCGTCATTTGTATGGGTGGCTTGTGGATGGGTTACATTCTGTCGAATCGTGAACTCTCTAAGCATTTCACTACACCTGACAACGCTCGCGTCGTCAGCGAAGATGAACTTTAAGTCTGTACTTCAGTCCATCCGATCATAATAAGAGCCGCGTAATGCGGCTCTTTTCATTTATAAACTTTTCAGTCCCCACTTCTGAGCAGTCTGCTTAAAGAAGCCTTGTGTTTTTTTCAACTCCACCCAGTGATTGATGTAGTTAATCCAGACTTGGTCGTCTTGTGGTAACAA
>NZ_JAWOWF010000554.1:0-605 GCF_033340295.1 Vibrio sp. 1401 | reverse complement strand
CAATTCTGGCCTCAGAACAAGTCATGAATCTGAGTATGGTTATGGTTATATCTTGGCTCAGCTGCTTTTTGGGCAATACTTGTGGTTACTTACTTGGTTACTACTTTGAAGGATGGCTAGATAAAAAAGGTTACATCTCTGGCCCTAAAATGCAGAAACTCCAAATCACCATTCAAAAATATGGCCCTGCTTGTTTGGTGGTCAGCCGATTTATTGAAGGGATGAAGCAATTTATGCCTCTGGCGTGTGGTATAGCAAAAATGCCACGCAGAGAGTTTTTACTCGGCAACGCACTCGCTGCCACCATT
This sequence comes from Vibrio sp. 1401, assembly GCF_033340295.1. NCBI lineage: Bacteria > Pseudomonadati > Pseudomonadota > Gammaproteobacteria > Vibrionales > Vibrionaceae > Vibrio > Vibrio sp. 1401. The sequence goes on along the minus strand of NZ_JAWOWF010000554.1, from coordinate 297 downwards.
TGGGTTTTGGTGTTCAGTTTACTTACGCATTTTGCTTTTGAGCACCTCAGCGCACTCAGCCATTTATATAGCCACTACAAATACGCAATCTGGGCGAGCGCCGCGGTTGTGTTCGCATTGATGCTCCTAGGCTTGCTTAAGCGAAAAAAAGCAAAATCGTCGCTATAAATGCACTTTCAATAAAGGCTCATGGTATCAGTAAGATAGATGCCATGAGCTTTTTTCTTTCCTCCAAATACAAAAAATTACGCAGCCATTTAGACGTCTAGACGTTGACAATAAAAGTCGGTGAGATTA
>NZ_JAWOWF010000553.1:0-605 GCF_033340295.1 Vibrio sp. 1401 | reverse complement strand
GTGATGGCGGTAAACAGCACTACAACCAACGACAAATGCCACGCTTCACTCAATCCAAGTTGCACCAGCGTCATACTCACCAAGGAAGACACCACCATTTGACCGCCGCCAGACATGGCTGCCGCCGCGCCCGCTTGCTCTTTGTATGGTTGCATCACAAGTGCTTGTGCACAAGGCAACGCAATGCCATTGCCAAGAATCATCAACAATTGTCCAATCATCAAATACAAGGGTTCTACCGGGCAGAAAAACAACCACAGTGCCGCACTGATATGCAAAACAGGCGTGCAAAGCAACATTTTCTTGTTTCCGATGACGGGGCGGATGCGGTTACAAATGGTTGTGCCGCCGAGCATACCTAACGCGGGGATCAGTGCCCACATGGCGTATTCGTCCGATGTCATCCCGATTTGGTCTTGCATGATAAAAGGCATCACGGAGACGGTCGTGATCATCAAGCTGAAGTTGAGCCAACTGATGCTCGCAAAGCTCATAAAATATCGAGACGAGAGCAAATCACGATACTGCACCAACATTTTGGCTGGAGAGGGGATTGCAGAGCGTCGTGTGATGGTCTCTTTGAATCGAAACTCTGAACTCCAGTC
>NZ_JAWOWF010000552.1:0-605 GCF_033340295.1 Vibrio sp. 1401 | reverse complement strand
TCCAAGCGCTGCTCATGCGGCTGGTGATACGATTAATGTCTTGGCGACGGCTGATAGCAATGGCAATGTTTTGTCCTGTTTGTTCATGTTTGTGCGTGTGGATTTTCACGCTTTCAGACATGTCTGGGATTTTCCACGCACCTTTGCCGCTGTATGCGTAATACGTGACGCCAGAAACAGGCCCATACACCACGCCCATCGCAGGCTTGTTGTTGTCAATTAATGCAATGATGGTCGCAAAGTCGCCACTGCGTGCGATGAATTCTTGTGTGCCATCTAATGGGTCGACCAACCAATAACGCTGCCATTGTGCGCGCTGCTCTAAGCTGATGTCGGCAGCTTCTTCAGACAACACGGGGATGTCTGGTGTCAGTTCACTTAAACGTTCAGTGATGAGTTTGTGCGCGGCAATATCGGCGCTTGTGACCGGTCTTTCATCACTTTTGGTATACGCTTCATCTTGCTTTTTCTCGTAGATATCGAGAATCATTTGTCCCGCACTGCGGGCAATTTCGATAACTTGAGGAAGCAGGTGAGATAGATCTTTTGTCATTGGCATAGGTGATAGTCCTTACTCACAATATTTTCGGTTTACACCGTTATTG
>NZ_JAWOWF010000551.1:0-605 GCF_033340295.1 Vibrio sp. 1401 | reverse complement strand
ACATTCGAGTTATCGAAGAAGGCAGCTTCAATGCAGCCGCACGGAAGCTCAACACGACAAGCTCCGCCATCAGCAAGCGTATCCAGTGGTTAGAGGACAAAATTGGCGTCCAGTTACTCAAGCGTACCACTCGTTCAATAAGTCAAACCGAAGCTGGTGCCCTATTCTACGAGCGAGCCAAAGTGCAACTTGACTCTTGGCAGTCCGTGTTAGATGAAACTCGCTCAGTAAACCAGTCTCCGGCCGGTCTGTTAAAGATTGGCGCAACGTTGGCGGTAGGTTCTAAGTTTTTAGTCCACTACCTTGATGATTTTCTAGAAAAATACCCCGATATCACTCTGCAACTCACCACGACGCTACCCGGTCAACTGCCGGAACTGAGTTTGGATCTCTTCATCAGTCGTCATTTAGAACAGCTCAATTCATTAAGCTTTAAAGCCACCCCGCTGTTCGAACACAAAGCTCAGTTTTATGCAGCGCCGAGTTACTTAGAAAAATACGGCACGCCACAAAATGTTGAAGAGCTTACAAAACACAATATTTTGATTTGGGGAGAAAAACCGGCAAGAGAGATCAAAACCAACCGAGGGAAAAGAGTGAGCTTG
>NZ_JAWOWF010000550.1:0-606 GCF_033340295.1 Vibrio sp. 1401 | reverse complement strand
AAACTTCTGTTGTCATTCATCGCGATGGCAATGCTGGTCATGTTATCAGCATTGATTGGCGTATCCGGCTTTTCGCTGGTGGCAAAAACAGAAAGGAACGTGGTAGATGCCGCGATCCCCGCCATGATAGAAGCGCGACAAGTCTCGGAATTGAGTACTCGAATCATTTCATCGGTGCAAATGCTCTCTAATGCGCAAAATGAGCAAGAGAGGAAAAAAGCCGGGCGAGTGTTGTTCGAACAACTTGAATCGCTGTTGACGCACATTAAAGAGCTAGGCGGTGAGTCGTTTGATTCAAAACTGCTCGATGCACTTGAAAGCAATGTTCAGAATGTGATCAATAACCTCGCAGAGCTTGGTGTCACGGTTGAAAGAAAGTTGTGGCTCGCGAAAGAAATTGATACTCGTGTTGAAGAAATGCGCCTGCTGAGTGAAGAGTTAGAACAGCTCACTCGCACTCAAGTTCAAAACACCAGCACGATTGCGGTTGCTAACGTAACCCATATTTATGACCTGTTAGAAGCGAATAAAAAAGACCAAGTCTATCAAGCGCTCGATGCCTTGGTTGAAGTCGATCTTGACCTAACCGAGCGTCTGCACGAACTG
>NZ_JAWOWF010000549.1:0-606 GCF_033340295.1 Vibrio sp. 1401 | reverse complement strand
ACAACCAACAAAGGCACCCAATAAGTTTGAGTTGAATCAACCACACCACCACTTTGATAAATGATATTGAGTGCATGCACCGACATCCCGACAAAGCCAAGGTTAAGTGATAACGCAGGTTGCTTAAACCATTTGAGACTAGAAGCGGAAATAAGCTCAAGAGTAATCAGAATGACAGAAGTTAAGATCAAGCTTTCGTGTCCATGCTTGAACCACTTAATTAAGCTATAAATTCCGACCAGAAAAGCGATGAAGGTAAATAAAGAGAGGATGTCAGCTTGACGTTGTTGCGTTCTCGTCCATTGAGGTTGGCGCGGCATAAATACACTGCGCCACAGCGTGGCTGGATTCATGTTCAATCTTCCTTGATTGATTTCTTATTAGACATCGGATCACTATAGTTTTGTAACATTTTCACAACAAATTTATTCCTTAAATCTGTCTGAGGGGTCTCATTTTTAGTACGGTGAGAGTCTAGCGATAACGCCCTTTTCTCGCACTGCTTGCTTTGCCTGCGAGCGCAACCAAGGTCTTGTTCGTATTGGCATGACAAATTGCCACACCGAGTGCATCCGCAGCATCGGCTTGAGGCTTTGCAGGTAATTT
>NZ_JAWOWF010000548.1:0-606 GCF_033340295.1 Vibrio sp. 1401 | reverse complement strand
GCTAAAGCCTCCATATCGCGCCCAGCCATGCCGCCATAAGTGACAAAACCTTCCATAGGAACGCAGCGCGTTTGCACCGCTTGGAACAACTCTTGATGATCACGAATACAACACATGCCACCAATGTTCACCATTGGATCTTTCTTGGCAGACATCGTGAGCATATCGCCGTATTGATACATTTCACGAATGATTTCCAAAATCGACTTGTCAGCGTAGCCTTCTTCACGCTGTTTGATGAAATAAGCATTCTCACAATAGCGAGCCGAGTCAATCACCACTGGGATATCGTATTTGGTGGCAATTTCGTACACGCTGCGCATGTTTTCCATCGATACCGGTTGCCCACCCGAGCTGTTACACGTCACTGTCGTGATGATGGCACAGATGTTCTTCGAGCCATGCTCTTCAATCGTTTCTACCAGTTTGTTGAGGTCGAAGTTACCTTTCCAATCGTAAGGCGTCGTGGTATCGAACGCTTCTTCCGTCACAACGTTGATAGCCTTACCGCCGTTGAGCTCAATATGCCCCGCAGTAGTATCAAAGTGATAGTTCGAGATGAACACCGGCGTTTCACCGCCACGTACTTGGCGCATACGTTCAATC
>NZ_JAWOWF010000547.1:0-606 GCF_033340295.1 Vibrio sp. 1401 | reverse complement strand
TTTATTGAGTGAGCGCATTCCTAACGCAAGAGACCTGGTCAGTATCTTGCAGGAAAAACCGTTACCGGAAGGAATGTATCAAAAAATAGGGCAAGAAATTGCCAAAATGCACAACGCTGGCGTTAATCACACAGACCTGAATATCCACAACATCTTGATCGATGACAAAGATAAAGTGTGGATTATTGATTTTGATAAGTGCCGCAAACAAGAGCACGGCGACTGGAAAAAGCAAAACTTAGAAAGGCTTCTTCGCTCATTCAAAAAAGAACTGCTCAAACGCCAAATCATTTGGCAAGCGTCCGATTTTGATCATGTACAAAAAAGTTATACTGAAAATACGTAAAGTGAGCTTTTTGTCAGTTATTCGTGAGACAATCCAATAGCGCATTTCGGTACACCCACTAAAAGTACCCATTAAAGTAGGTAACATTTGCAATGAAAATACTAGTAACAGGCGGGGCAGGCTTCATTGGCTCAGCTGTCGTTCGACACATTATTCGTGACACCCAAGATAGCGTCGTGAATTTAGACAAGCTCACCTACGCAGGAAACTTGGAGTCGTTGGTGGATGTTGCGGACAGTGACCGTTATTACTTCGAGCAA
>NZ_JAWOWF010000546.1:0-606 GCF_033340295.1 Vibrio sp. 1401 | reverse complement strand
CGCGTCGTCTTTGGCGCGCTCGGCATCTTCTTTGGCTTTGGTGAGTTTCTGCTTTGCTTGCTCTCTCTCATGACTGAGTTTTTCCACTTCTTGAGCAAACTTGCTTAACTCATCTTTGCCTTTGATGAGCTCAGAAAGTGGTGAGTCTTCGCTGTAATTTTCGCGGCTTAAAAATTCAAGAACAAGATGCAGGTTGTTGGTCACTTTACGCACCAAGCGAATGGTTAAACTGATAACAAGAATCGTCACCAACGACATGAGAACAATGAATACCAACCGCTGTAGCGTGGTTGCTTTAATGGTTTGTGCGAGCTTCGTTTGCAGCTCATGTTCCATCGTATCGTCGATGTCATGAAGTAGCGCCAGTCGCGTGTTCAGCGCAGCAAGTCCAGCTCCCGTTTTAAGAGGAGATAACGCTTGTAGTTCCTCTTGGTTAAGTAACTGATCACGAAATTCTTGGCTAGTTTGAAATACCTTGTTGCTAAAGGTTTCTATCAGCAATTGGACTTGGTTCTGGTTGGCATTGAGCGCGACGAAGCGCTCTACAAGCAGTTGTTGGTTTTGAATCAGAGACTGAATCTCATTACGAACAGCGTCGTCGTAATG
>NZ_JAWOWF010000545.1:0-607 GCF_033340295.1 Vibrio sp. 1401 | reverse complement strand
CTTATTTTTAAGGCGTTGCAATGAGGTTGGTGTTTGCCAATGAAAGGGATAATCTTTACCGAGTTCATGGAGTTAGTGGAAAGCAAATTTGGACTTGAAGTGCTTGACCAAGTGCTCGAACTTTCCGATGACGAAGGGGTATATACCTCTGTCGGCAGTTATGATCACCGAGACTTAGTCAAACTGATCGTCAATCTCAGCAAAGTTTCTGATATTCCCCCAGAGCAGTTACAAGAAGTGTTTGGTGAAAGCGTATTTTTGAACCTGCTACGATCCATTCCCAGTCATGCAAGCTTGCAGCAGTGCGACAATAGAGTTCAATTTGTTCGACATGTAGAAGGCTTTATTCATGTAGAAGTTAACAAACTTTACCCAGACGCCAATCCGCCTAAGTTCGATTTTATCAGCGAAACACAGTCAGAACTGGTGTTCGACTACCATAGTGCAAGGTGTATGGCGCATGTTTGTTTGGGGTTGCTCAAAGGCTGTGCTGCACACTTTGGACAGGTCATTCATATTACGCATCAAAACCAAACTGAAGACGGAAGCCAAGTTCGATTTTGGCTGGAGGCACAATAAGAAGAGTATGACGGGTAACTCCTCATTA
>NZ_JAWOWF010000544.1:0-607 GCF_033340295.1 Vibrio sp. 1401 | reverse complement strand
AGCTCTGCTTTTGCGTAAGCTTCTGCAAACGTTGCACCAACACCCATCACTTCACCTGTTGAGCGCATTTCAGGACCCAATAGAGGGTCAACGCCAGGGAACTTATTGAAAGGTAGAACGACTTCTTTGACTGAGTAGTAAGGTGGAATAATCTCTTTAGTGAAACCTTGTGATTCCAGAGATTGACCCGCCATTACACGTGCAGCGATTTTCGCTAGTGGTGCGCCTGTCGCTTTCGATACGAATGGAACCGTACGTGCAGCACGCGGGTTTACTTCGATTAGGTAAACTTCGTTGTCTTTTACTGCGAACTGCGTGTTCATCAGGCCACGAACACCAAGTTCGAACGCCAGCTTCTCAACTTGCTCACGCATCTTGTCTTGGATTTCTTGGCTTAGTGTGTAAGCAGGAAGCGAACATGCAGAGTCACCAGAGTGAACGCCTGCTTGCTCAATGTGCTCCATGATACCGCCGATAACCACGCGCTCACCGTCACAGATAGCGTCGATATCCACTTCTGTTGCATCATCTAGGAATCGGTCTAGTAGAACTGGAGATTCATTCGATACACTTACTGCTTCGTTGAAGTAACGACGCAAGTCTTGTT
>NZ_JAWOWF010000543.1:0-608 GCF_033340295.1 Vibrio sp. 1401 | reverse complement strand
TGAGGCTCTTGGATAGCATTTCGCAGTCGGCATCGAACTTGATTGATGAACGCGAAGCCATGGTCAATAACACCATAGGCAACGTCAGCATGATGGTTCTTGTCGCGGCGTGTGTTATCTCTCTGGTTATTTTGGTCTCTTGGTTCGGGCTAAAAACGTGGACAAACCGAGGATTGAAGAATGTGCTGGTACGTTTATCCGCATTAACTGACCACGATTTTCGTGCCAAAGCAGATGAGATGGGCCCCTTTGAGCTAAAAGAGGTCGCACGCAAATTGAATCAGGTGATCGATTCAACACACGACTCTATCCAAACGGTTACACGTAATTGTGAGACGCTTTATCAAACCGCAGAAATCAGCCACGATGCAGCTGAGCAAACCAATGAAGGTCTAACGACGCAAAACGAAGCGTTAGCGAGCATGGTGACTACGATTACTCAGCTAGAGGCGTCCATACGTGAAATTGCGACAGTAACGAATGCTTCGTCAGAAGATTCATTACTTGCTACACGACATACCGAAAAAGGTGTCCAAGTTGTCGAGCAAAACCGCAAGCGGTTGGAATCATTAGAAAGCTCTTTGGATGTGAATGAACAATCAATGTTA
>NZ_JAWOWF010000542.1:0-608 GCF_033340295.1 Vibrio sp. 1401 | reverse complement strand
TTCGCTGGCGCTTTTTGGTTGAGTTAACAACTGCCATTGTTCACTCAACGACAAGCTCGTATCAATTTGTAAGCTCAATAGGCTAAGCAACGCAATCAGCGCGACATAGCCAATGTACGGTTTCGTTCTCATTGTTTTGGTGCCAGTTCAATTAAGCTGTCGGTAATGGCTTCTGCCATGTATTGCAAAGACATCGCGCCGCCGTAGGCCCACACCGCTCTTACCGAATTTACGCGCTGTTTTTTCACGAATGGCATCGCTTGCCAAAGTGGTGAGCTGTTCAACTTGCTCTCTTGCGGGAAAGGCTGCACGTAAAGTACGTAGCTTTGTTCAAGGTTTTGTAAGCGGTTGATGCGATCTTGTTTGATGCCCCAAGCGCGCGCAGAGACTTGGATAGGGTTGGTTAACCCAAGCTGCTCAACCACATAGTCAGTGGTCGAATTTTCCGTTGATAGCAGAACAGAATTGGGTGTCGAGAAGCGCATCACCAACACGTCTAATGGGGCAGAATAATGCTGACGAATCTTGTCACGCAGTTGTTTGAATGAGTCATTGAGTTTTGCCAGTTTTTGTTCCGCTAACTCTTGTTTATCAAACAGCGTACCTAG
>NZ_JAWOWF010000541.1:0-609 GCF_033340295.1 Vibrio sp. 1401 | reverse complement strand
CCGAAGAGACACTGACCGAAATCGCTGAGCTACTAGGTTGTGAAGATCCATGTGGTATCGCTTGTGAACCTTTCCGCCAATGGGTTATCGAGGATAACTTCGTGGCAGGTCGCCCGGATTGGAGCGTGGCTGGCGCAGAATTTGTTGCCGACGTTGTGCCTTACGAAGAAATGAAACTGCGCATGCTAAATGGTAGCCACTCGTTCCTAGCCTACCTAGGCTACCTTGGCGGTTACGCGCACATCTCTGACACCATGACAGACGAAGGCTACCGCAAAGCGGCATTCGACATGATGATGCAAGCACAAGCCCCTTCGCTGACCATGCCAGAAGGCACCGATTTAGAAGGCTACGCCAAGCTGCTTATCGAGCGCTTCACTAACCCAAGCCTGAAGCACAAAACATGGCAAATCGCGATGGACGGCAGCCAGAAGATCCCACAACGCATGGGTGGCAGCTTACGATTCCATCTTGCTCAAGGTTCTAACTTCTCATGGTTGGCAACGGCGATTGCAGGTTGGATGCGCTACGTATCCGGCGTGGACGAGCAAGGCAACGACATTGATGTTCGCGATCCAATGGCAGAGACACTACGTCAGATTTGCGACC
>NZ_JAWOWF010000540.1:0-609 GCF_033340295.1 Vibrio sp. 1401 | reverse complement strand
ATCCACCGCAGTACTAGCCAGTGATAAATGGGACAAAGAATCCATGCACGCTTGGCTAGATGGTAAAGCAGAAACCACCTTACTGCTTAACAGCAACCTGAACTCTTTTGATATCAACACTGATGTTGAAAATCAGGTGGTTACGCTGACAGGTTCGGTCAATAACGATTTGGAAAAGTCGCTGGCAGAAGAGTTGGTTTCAGGCCTTGATGGTGTGAAAAAAGTAAATAACGAGCTAACGGTAGTGAGTGAAAATAAACAAGATGCCGATTCTGATACATTTGCTGCATTAACGGATTCAAAAATTACTACTATTGTGAAAACTCGTTTACTGATGGATACCAGCGTTAGTGGTACAGACATTGATGTCACCACAGAAAATAAAACCGTAACCTTAACCGGTAAAGTGAACTCAGATGCCGAGCACGATCTGGCATTATCGATTGCAAATAACACCAACGATGTAAATAAGGTTGTCGATAAGATTGAAGTTGTTCAGTAATAACTAATATTGAGCTTTCACTTTAAAAAATAAGGAGACAACACCATGGTTCGTTGGATGTTTATTTTCCTTGCTTTGGCTCTCGTTTCAGCGGTGCTCGGATTTAG
>NZ_JAWOWF010000539.1:0-609 GCF_033340295.1 Vibrio sp. 1401 | reverse complement strand
AAATCCGGTCACTTCACCAATACTGAGCGACGCGTGCAGCGCGTTAATGCGGCAGTGAAAGCGCCGGGTGAGGCGAAAGAAGATTGGTGGATCATTCAAGCGATCGCAAACGCGATGGGTAGCGATTGGCATTACCAGTGCGTTTCTGAAATCACTAGCGAAATCGCGCGTGTAACGCCGCAATATGCAGGGTTGCGTTGGGACGCGATCACGCCGAACGGTGTTCAATGGCCAAGTAACAAGAACAATCCAAACGGTACTCGTATTATGCACCAAACCCAATTTACCCGAGGGAAAGGGCAAATGGTGGGCGTGCCGTTCCGCTATGCAGCTGAGTTGCCTGATGAAGAGTATCCTTTGGTGCTTACAACAGGGCGTGTGCTAGAACAGTTCCACACCGGTACGATGACGCGCAAAACGAAAGGGTTGGATAACCTTGCTGGGCCAAGAGCGATGATCAGTGTTGAAGATGCTGAAGCAATTGGTATCCATAATGGTCAGCGCCTAAAAGTGTCGACTCGTCGTGGCAGCATCGAAATTGATGCGTTTGTGACCAAGCGAATGCAAAAAGGCGTCGTGTTTATTCCTTTCCATTTCGTTGAGTCCCCA
>NZ_JAWOWF010000538.1:0-609 GCF_033340295.1 Vibrio sp. 1401 | reverse complement strand
CAGTCCAAAACGCGCCTGTTCCTGGACCGGCTAATCCATCGTAAAAACCAATCGACAAACCTTGCAGGTACTGTTTTTTATGCAGCTTTGGGCAAGGCTCTGGTATTGGGCTTTGATGAGGGGAATGTGGCGTTTTGTGGAATACGGTATACAGCGCAGCGGCTAATATAATAAGAGGCAAGACTTTTTCTAGCCAATCCGTACTGATGGCATCGACAAAGAGCGTGCCCAATGTTGCGCCGACAAGCGTTGCTGCAAACGCGCGCCCCCAACACTGAGGTTTGAACAAGCGTTTTTTGTAGTAAGTGAATGCGGCAGTTGACGATGCAAAGGTAGCAGCCAACTTGTTCGTCCCCAAAGCAATGTGAGGAGGAAGCCCCAAAGACAGCAAAGCAGGGACGGTTAGCATCCCTCCACCACCTGCGACTGCGTCAATAAATCCAGCAACAAAAGCGACTAGCGCCAACACCAACAGCATTGTCGGCTCTATCATTTCCATAAATTCTTATTCTTCTAATATTCTATTTTTCGTTTAAATGGCGGCAGTGAGTCGATAAGTGCTTGCCCGTAGCGTTTGGTTACGAGGCGTCGATCCAGAATGGTCACTCT
>NZ_JAWOWF010000537.1:0-610 GCF_033340295.1 Vibrio sp. 1401 | reverse complement strand
AACGAGTTCTGCTCTTTCTGTATTGGCATTGCGTATGCTTGGCAGCAATAACGTCGATTACTTGGTGCCGAACCGCTTTGAAGATGGCTACGGTTTGAGCCCAGAGGTGGTCGATCAAGCATTGGAACTTGGCGCAGAAATGATCATGACGGTCGACAATGGCGTATCGTCGATTGAAGGTGTGCGCTACGCCAAAGAGAATGGCATTACCGTATTGGTGACAGACCACCATTTGCCAGGACAAGTTCTACCAGAAGTGGATGCGATGGTGAACCCAAACCTCGACAGTTGTGCGTTTCCTTCTAAAGCGTTGGCTGGCGTTGGTGTGGCGTTCTATCTGATGATGGCGTTGTGTGTTCACATGCGCAAACACAACTGGTTTGCTCAGCAAGGCATGCAAGAGCCGAAACTGATGGAGCTGATCGACCTTGTCGCACTGGGCACTGTCGCTGATGTTGTGCCGCTTGATGAGAACAACCGAATTCTGGTGCATCAAGGGTTGCAGCGCATTCGTGCGGGGAAAGCGCGCCCAGGTATTCAAGCACTGATTGAAGTGGCGAAACGCGATGCGCGACGTTTGGTGGCATCGGACTTCGGCTTTGCATTGGGG
>NZ_JAWOWF010000536.1:0-611 GCF_033340295.1 Vibrio sp. 1401 | reverse complement strand
TTCAGCCAGCTTTAGGCGATATACTTTTTCAGCAGCACTTGCAGAAGTTGCCACAAATGTCATCGCTGCCACTACGGCAGTCATTTTGAGCACTCGTTTCAAAGATTTTTGGATAAGACTCATCGTTCACGTCCTTTGTCACCAAGGTTATTGTTGTCATCCATTTCATACGGATTTGAAGTACGACAAGCTGACCAGCACCATTCTCATGTCAAAACACGAGCCGAGTAGCGACGCTTGAAGTAACTTGGGTATAAAGATGTAACAATGTTGTCTAATTCGAAATGGGCGTGAACACGCAAGTTATCTTAGTATCAATAACCTGATTAGCCCTTAGTATTACGTATTTATACGTAGGAGATTAGATGGTGGTAATGTTATAACGCCTTAAATCATTAAGTTATGAATCTGGCATGAAAGGCATTATTTAGAAAGCTACTTACGTATTAACTTGCTAAAAAATTTACACAGTATTTAAAAAAATGTGACAAACGCCATTTTTGTATCGCTAAAATACACGCTTGTTTAGAAGGGAAAGTTAAGAAATTAGGGCAAAAAAATACCTCGGCGATCACCGAGGCATTGTATAAAAACAGAACAATAGCGGTAAT
>NZ_JAWOWF010000535.1:0-611 GCF_033340295.1 Vibrio sp. 1401 | reverse complement strand
AAGTTTGCCTGCTTTGCTTCATCGCTTTTACTGTCCCACCAATTCAGTGCGTAACCTGGCAGCGTGAATTCGCCGGCTTCTGTTGGGATCAGCACTTGTTTTACCGTCATGATTACCGTGCCATCTCTTGCTGTGTCGAATTGAGGCTGCTCAGGGTAAACGCGTAAGGAGTTTGGGTAATCCATAGTAATACGCGGTAAGTATTCGGCTTGTGTACCGCGAGCTTTGATTTGAATGGTACGAGTAATAGACGAACCTTGTTTCACGTTATTTACCGTATTGGCGGATAGCGTATTGCCTTGATCGTCTTGCCAGCTCTGAGTCATTTGCAGTGCCGATGCGGGTAACCAACTGCCTTTAAACTCACTAGGTATGGCTTTTACTGTTATTGGCATTTGCTCCACTTTTGTGCTGATCGGCATGATCTTGGTTGAGCCCGTCAGACTATCGCCATAGATATAAGATCCAGTCAGTTGTGGGCCAAGGAGCGTGAATGTTCCCGGTTGTTCTGCGGTTAAGCGGAAAGATTGCTCCACCACTGTTACTTCAAGCCCAGCGATGACTCGCTGCCCTTGTTGCATTTCACCAACAGGTTCAAGCTTCATGCCTTA
>NZ_JAWOWF010000534.1:0-611 GCF_033340295.1 Vibrio sp. 1401 | reverse complement strand
TTGCGGATCCATCAGCGGGAACGATCACGCAGATTAGCGCGACGGAATGGCGCTTTGAACCATCAGAAAACTTTAACGGTGATGTGAGTTTTGTCTATGACATTACTGACGATGGCACAACAAATGGAGCACCGGATCCAATCACAATCAGCGGTTCTGCGGTCATGAACGTTCAAGCGGTTAATGATGCTCCGGAGATTGATGGCTCATTAGTAACCAGCACGATCTTCGAATCGGCAGGTCAAAAAATATCAGGCATTACGATAGCAGATGTGGATTTCACGGGTATCCATGAGAACGAGATCATGACGATTTCGCTCAGCACGAGTGAAGGTGATGTCAGTGTTATCGCGCCATCCGGCAGTGGTGTGACGCTAGGTGTTGGTTTAGCGGGTGAAACCGTGTTGATGGGGACGTTGTCCCAACTTAATGCGGTGTTGACTTCGACAGATCCAAATGTCGGTGTTTTTGTCGATGCAAGTGACGTGAACAGTTCAGCTATTTCATTGACGGTTACAGCGGACGATAATGGAATTTACTACGAGAATTCCACAGGAACGTCGCTGCAAGCCACCGAAACGTTTGATATCAACGTGACACCAGTGGCGGAC
>NZ_JAWOWF010000533.1:0-613 GCF_033340295.1 Vibrio sp. 1401 | reverse complement strand
TGGAAGAAGTAATTCCTCATGAAGTCGCCCACTTAATCACCTACCAAGTGTACGGCCGAGTTCGACCACACGGAAAAGAGTGGCGGGGCGTCATGGAATCCGTATTTGGTATTCCTGCCAACACCACACACCGCTTTGAAGTTACCTCAGTCCAGGGTAAGACGTTTGAGTATCGTTGCGGCTGCATGACCTACCCGCTCTCGATTCGCCGACACAATAAAGTTCTGCGCAAAGAGGCAACCTACTCCTGTCAAAAATGCCACCAGCCTTTGAATTTTACAGGTGTTCAACTTTCTTAATCTCGCCGGTGAGAAACAGCGGCGATCACTTGTTTGTTTTTATTATTAACAGACTCATTACGAAAGCCAATATATGAGTGGTAGAATGATTAAAGTCATACTTTTTAAAGACTTTAATCATGAAATACTTGTTTACTCTGTTTCTCTTTGTTCTTTCTAGTTCCGCTTTTTCTGCCCCTCCTAGCTCATTTTCTGCCGCCAAACGTGAAGCGGTGAAAATCTATCAAGACCACCCAAGCAGTTTTTACTGCGGTTGTGATATCCAGTGGCAAGGCAAAAAAGGCGTTCCTGACTTAGCCTCTTGCGGTTATCAA
>NZ_JAWOWF010000532.1:0-614 GCF_033340295.1 Vibrio sp. 1401 | reverse complement strand
GTTGATTGGAGGAGGCGTTCGACCTTCCACTTGCAACATGCTTTTTTGTTCGACTAATTCAGATAATGCAACGGGACGAGCCGTACTCACCCAGTTTGGCGCATCGTACGGGACTCGTGGTTTGATTTGTTTGACTTCATTAATCTTCGCGATTGGCCCAGTAAGAAGTTGGTTTCCCAACGCCAAACCTTGTACCGCAACGTTAAGATCCTTACTGTCACGGCCTATCACTAGAAGAAGCTTCACGTACGGGTCAGTTGGGTGAGTGATAACTTGAAGACGAGGGCCATCCGTGTCTGGAAAATCTCTCAGAAACTCAGGTTTGTTGTCATTGGTAACAAAGACAATGGCGTTGCGCTTAGGTAACGTGTCGACACTAAAAGGGAATTGAGCACCACGCCAACCCGCAAGAGCACCAAAGTAAGAGCTCAAGACACCAGCTGCTTTGACATCATCCAGATCGTATTTGCCACCCATAACGACGGGCAGATTTAACTGGCTAAAATCACGGACATCAAAAAACGGTGCTGGCAACAAGCTCAAGTCACTTTCCAGCATTGTCTTTTGGGCAAACATTTCAATTCGACTGCTTTGGCTGATCTCAGCCCAAATGC
>NZ_JAWOWF010000531.1:0-615 GCF_033340295.1 Vibrio sp. 1401 | reverse complement strand
AGTCGTAGACGACGGTGCCATTATTGAACGAGGTAATCACGCAGACTTGATTGCTAAGAATGGCGCTTACGCTCAACTTCATCGCATCCAGTTTGGCGAATAGTTACTGTGGTTGAAAAAATCTGGTTTGAAAATCATCCACTAAAATATCTGTTGTGGCCATTATTATGGCCACTCAGTGTGTTGTTTGGTGCAATCAGTAGAGCGAAGCGTCAACAGTTCCAAACTGGTCGCAAGCAAGCGTATCAAGCACCCGTGCCCGTAGTAGTGGTCGGTAATATCACCGCTGGTGGCAATGGTAAGACGCCTGTTGTGGTTTGGCTGGTCGAGCAATTACAACATCTGGGGTATAAACCGGGAGTGGTGTCTCGAGGATACGGTGCGAAGGCTCCGCAGTATCCGCTGGTGTTAAATGATGATACTCCTACTCAACATTGTGGTGATGAACCTAAACTCATCCACCGGCGCACCGGAGCTCCTGTCGCAGTAGACCCTGTACGTGCAAACGCCGTGAAAGCGCTAGTAGAGTTCGACGTGGATATCATCATTACCGATGATGGTTTGCAGCATTATGCTCTAGAGCGTGATGTTGAACTTGTGATTGTTGATGGAAAT
>NZ_JAWOWF010000530.1:0-615 GCF_033340295.1 Vibrio sp. 1401 | reverse complement strand
TCAATCCAGAGTTGACAGCTCTCGCAGCAATTGGCCTTGGCACATGAACGCCAGCATTAATCAGTGTAAGTAATAGTTGGAACTCTTGCGCACAACGCGTTTGCTCCCAACCTGAAAACCAATAATTGTCTTTAACTAACTTACCAAACAAGCCACCACGTCGATAATGACGCAGAGCGGCTTGCATCGTATCAAGCTGAACAAACCAAGTCGTGCCACGCCCTGACGCACTGCCAGTTACTTTGTTGGTGGATTGCCAATACTCGGCATCAAAAATAGGCTGACTAGGATCTTCAATAAGCTCCTCATCAAACCAAATGACTTGGTTGCTATCTCGATACTGCTGAATCATGTTGTAACCTCTAGCCTAGGTAGCGACTGGCCAAGATGTATAGCCAAGTAAAAGCTGCGAACGCTAACGCAACCATAACGGCTGCCGATCCTATATCTTTAGCGCGACCACTTAATTCATGGCGTTCAACACCAATGCGATCCACCACCGCTTCTATCGCGGAGTTAATCAGTTCGACAATAAGAACTAATACCATGACACCAATCAATAAGATGCGCTCTATCATCCCGACATCAACCACGCACGCCAAAATCACAGCAATG
>NZ_JAWOWF010000529.1:0-616 GCF_033340295.1 Vibrio sp. 1401 | reverse complement strand
AAACTCGATCAAGTGATCCTCACCGTTGAGACGGCGAAAGCAACCGTAGACGTTCCAGCTCCGTACGCAGGCAGAATTGTCAGCCGCCATGGTGAAGAAGGCGACGTGATTAATATTGGCGCCCTACTTATAGAAATCGACGAAAGTGGCGCAGAAAACACTGTCTCTGCGGAAAAACGACAAACTGCCGATGCCGCAACCGTTGTTGGCACCGTATCTCACCAATCTCATAATGTAAATGTTGACGATTTTTGGGTGGGCGGCAGCCACAACAAATCGGCAGACAAACTCATCACCGCCTTACCTTCCGCGCGTTTGCTAGCGAAAAAACTAGGCGTAGATTTGAAAACGATGGTCGGTAGCGGACCAAGCGGTTTGATCGTCGATGCCGATGTTTACGAAGAAGCAGGCAAACAAGTTCCTGGCACTGGAGTGCTCAAAGGAGCGCGCCGTACGATGGTCTCGACCATGGCAGAATCACATCAAAACGTCGCAGCGGTGACCATTACCGAAGAAGCGTTATTGGAAGATTGGTTGCCAAACGAGGACATCAGCATTCGTCTGGTACAAGCTATCGTTTATGCTTGCCAGCAAGAGCCAGCTCTCAACGCTTGGT
>NZ_JAWOWF010000528.1:0-616 GCF_033340295.1 Vibrio sp. 1401 | reverse complement strand
GATCATGATTGGCACCAAAGGTTGGATGAATTTGTGGTAGTTAATCGACGTAATCCACTTCACGAAGTAACCCACAAGCAGACCAGCGATGATGGCACCGATAAAGCCTGTACCAGCGTCTGCGCCGTAGAAAGAACCGTTGTTTGCAATCCAACCACCGATCAAGCCAGGAGCAAGAGCAGGACGGTCAGCAATAGCGTAAGCAATGTAACCGGCAAGGATTGGGATCATCAGCGTAAAGGCAACCACACCGACATTGAGGATTTGGTTCCACATGCTGCCTTCAGGAATCGCCATGCCCGCTTCACTTGGCTGACCGCCTACAGCAAGAGCAAGGGCAATCAACAGACCACCGGTTACGACGAATGGGATCATGTGTGATACGCCATTCATCAAGTAGCGATATAAGTCAGAACGAGCTTGAGAAGCTTTGTCGGCAACCGACGCTTGCGTATTGCCATTGGACTCAGCTTGGTACGTCGGTGCGTTTAACGCTTCATTAATCAGTCCTTGAGCATCGCGGATTGGGGCTTTTACGTTGGTTTTAACCACGCGTTTGCCCGCGAAGCGGTTCATGTCAACTTGCTTGTCACATGCGACGATGATGGCATCTGCA
>NZ_JAWOWF010000527.1:0-616 GCF_033340295.1 Vibrio sp. 1401 | reverse complement strand
GGTTGACTCTAAAGCTTGGCACGGTTTCTTAGGGTTGCTTAAGAAATACCGCACTCAAAGGCCTATCAATGGCGCTATCGTAACAGTCAGCCTAGCAAGTGTGATGTCTCAAACTCGTACGGAGCGTAGCTTACATGCCAGATCAATAAAATCTCGCCTTCAGGAACTCAAAAATCAGTTGGGTATGCAATTCCCAATCTATGTTCTGCTGACGAAAATGGATCTGGTTGCTGGCTTTAATGAATTTTTTGCTGATTTAAGTAAAGAAGAGCGTGAGGAACTTTTTGGATTTATGTTCCCACGAGAAGTTGATGACGAACGTGGTGTTATTTCTCTATTCAATAAAGAGTTTCACGGCATGTTGGAGCGGCTCGATGCGCGCATGTTACGTATATTAGAAACTGAAGATGACTTAGAAAAGCGCACGCTAATATTCGAATTTCCAAAACAGCTGCGAGTTTTACAAGCAAACTTAGATGAGTTTTTGTCTGAGATATTTGCGCAGAACACGTTTGAAGAGCCAGCCCTTATTCGCGGTGTTTTCTTGCTTAGCTCTGTACAAGAGGGCATTCCTGTTGATCGACTGATGAGTGGATCAACTAATGGATTGGGACTA
>NZ_JAWOWF010000526.1:0-616 GCF_033340295.1 Vibrio sp. 1401 | reverse complement strand
GTTATGCACTAAATGTGTTGTCGTTAGAAGTCCTTTCACTTGCTTGCCATGTACCACGGGCAAACAGCGAATGTTGTATTGCAGCATCAAGGAAATGGCTTGAATCACTTTAGCATCGTCTTCGATCAACACGGGGTTTGGTGTCATCACATCGGCAATGGGTTGATTGGTATCCATGTCTTGTGCGACGACCGATTTCGTCATATCTCGGTCGGTGACTAAGCCAATAATTTCGCCTTCTTTCATCACAACGGCACAGGAGCTGCGTTGTTTGCCGCACATGGTTTGCGCCACACTGCGGATAGAGTCGTTCACATCGACAATCGCAATGTTTTCGCTGGCGATCTCGCCAACAGTACGAAAGAACAGCCCTTTTTCTTCTTTCCGACAAACGTACTTCACCGCAGAACTCAAGCGCACATTGGCTTGGGCGGCAAAATAGTCGGCAAAGTCTGGGTGTTCTTCGCTGACCCGTTTTAGCTCAGAATGGGGGATCAAATATAGCAATGAATCTTCAATCGCTTCCGCTTGGTAGCCATCTTCGGCATTTTCGAGTGGGTCGAGGAAAGTAAAACCAAATTGGTCATCTTGCCCAAGGCGTGCACGCAGTTCGCCA
>NZ_JAWOWF010000525.1:0-616 GCF_033340295.1 Vibrio sp. 1401 | reverse complement strand
TACCCGGCTTCACAATTTGTGAGGCCGTCTTCACTTGCGCTGGCAGCGTTTGCCAGCTTCGAGTATCTGGTTGTTCTGTTAACGTATTCCAAACGTTGAAAAGAATATTGCCCACGTCATCGCCTTTTTTCGCTGCTTCTTTTCTGATTCGGTCTTTCGCCCAAACGCGAATGGCTTGGCGAATCACTATTGTCGTTAAGCGTTCATTCAAATCATTCTGAGCCATGGCATTAACGTCAGCCAACGTACTAGAAGGCAGCGTTTTTCCATTCAAAGCCACATCACTAAAGCGTGGTGCCCCACGTTTCGGATAATAAGGTAGTGCCAATGAGTAGATTGCGCCATTGCCGCGACTGTCAAAAATAGGTAAATCAATACGCCAACCTTGCAAAGCCTCAACCACACCTTGCTCGTCAATCACAATGACGCGTCCTTGCGAGTTATTTAACCCTGTCGGTGCCTTGCCATAGCGTTTTTCAAGCAGACGTAAATCTTCACGCATACCGAGCTTTTTCGCGGCGTACATCGTGCTTTCAATAACTTGTTTGTTATCTGGCATCACAGCCAAAGCGCGACGGTAATCCACATAAGCGCTGTTTAGATCGCGTGACGCTTC
>NZ_JAWOWF010000524.1:0-616 GCF_033340295.1 Vibrio sp. 1401 | reverse complement strand
ATAGGCGCAAACATGGATGCGAAGACAATGACGATGAATAGCCTGACGACTCAAGACAAAGCGAAATCAATGATGGGACGCATTAGCCGCGACAATATCGTGCTGTTTGGCTTGTTGGCGGGTCTTTCCACGATGATGATCTTGTTCATCTTGATGCCATTGTGGGCGATGCTGGCCAAAAGCGTACAAAACAGCGATGGAGAGTTTGTTGGGTTAGCCAACTTTGCGACTTATTTTTCTTCTTCAAGCTTGTGGGTTTCCGTTGGTAATACGTTTAGTTTGGGACTCGTTGTAACGACGGTGGTCGGTATTCTGGCCTTTGGTTACGCTTACGCACTCACGCGTTCATGCATGCCATTTAAAGGTCTATTTCACATCTTAGGTACCGCGCCAATCCTTGCTCCCTCACTTTTGCCTGCGATCAGCTTGATCTTCCTCTTTGGCAATCAAGGGGTTGCGAAAGAGCTACTTGGTGGTCACTCAGTGTATGGTGTGATTGGTATTTCAATGGGTTTGATCTTTTGGACCTTTCCTCATGCTCTGATGATTTTGACCACTTCGCTGCGTACTTCCGATGCCCGTTTGTATGAGGCCGCTCGTGCTCTAAAAACCTCAC
>NZ_JAWOWF010000523.1:0-616 GCF_033340295.1 Vibrio sp. 1401 | reverse complement strand
AGTATTGATTGACCAATTTAAAGCCAAGAAAGACGTTATCGTTCCGGCGCTGGGTCGCCAAGTGGATGTCAGCGTCAAAGAGTGAGTCTCTGACAAATAACCTCAAAGGATAAGCACCATGACTTTTCGTCAAGAATACAATGGCTGTAAGTCATTTGGCTGCCCTAATTGCGGCGTGCCTGATCTCAGTTTGTATTCGCGCTCAAATCGGCTTGGCTACGACGCGTGGCATTGCCCTGAGTGTGGTGCTTATCCTCCGGTTTTGATTAACGAGCCGATACTCGCATTGGCTCATCAACTACAACAGCAAACCTTTGAGTTGAAGCTATTGCCTCATTGCGAATGCCGATTACCTGCTTGGCAACGTTACGGGAGAACCGCCGTCGGTAGCCCAAGAGTAAAGTGTCGCTGCTGTCAAAAAACCGCAACGCTGCTGAACCCGAACAAAGAATCCCACACACTCCAACCACTGCTTGATGCTCTATTGGCCGAGGTTTCACCTAAAGATTTACAGTATAAACTGGGCTTAAATCATCGCCGTTTTTCACAATCTCTTGAGCGTTTAGCAAGTATGCTGGACACTTTTAGTCGCTTATACGAACGTCACTTATCGTTC
>NZ_JAWOWF010000522.1:0-616 GCF_033340295.1 Vibrio sp. 1401 | reverse complement strand
ATAGCTAGATTAGGGCTCAAGTGGCGAAATTCAACAAAAAAATACAAACAATATGAAGCACCTAGAAGTAATGAGAAATGGTGAGGTAACGTTCGCGAATGTGCTCGATGAGCAGCTTAACCTTATTCGGCGGCTGACGCGTAAACGGATATACCGCGTAAATGCCCAGCTTTTTGCCGACCAGTTCGGGGAAAATATCCACCAGCTGGCCATTACGAATATCGTGGTACACCAAACAGCGAGGCACATACGCAATGCCGTGTCCGCCTAATGCTGCTTTGCGCAGAGCGGTGGCATTGTCGGTTGAAAAGCTTCCAGAGACTCGAACAATATAATTGCCTTCGTCACTCTTAAATTCCCACTCCGATGCACCGGTGGTTTGATAAGCGTATTGCAAACAGTTGTGCGAAGTCAGATCGATAGGTTCGATAGGTTTGCCGTTTTTAGCAATATAAGAAGGCGATGCGCATACCACCCATTGAGAGTCGAGTATATGCCGAGCAATTAAACTGGAGTCTTCCAAGTAACCGGTTCGGATGACCAAATCGTAACCATCGGCGACAAGATCAACAAAGCGATTATCGAGCGACATATCGACAGTGAGACCCGGATGAAG
>NZ_JAWOWF010000521.1:0-617 GCF_033340295.1 Vibrio sp. 1401 | reverse complement strand
CACAATGGAATCAGTCAGTTCAAATTCAACTAACAGCAGGTGAGTTATGGATTCCACCAAACGTCGCTTTCTTAGCGCCATTACAGTGGGTGCCGCGTTAATCCCAATTGCAGGTATTGGCACCGCAACCGCGGGCAATGTTATTCGCAACAATCAATCCGCCAACCGAAAAGGACAAGTCGGAAAACGTTACGCCATGGTGATCGATTTACGTAAATGCGTCGGCTGCCAAGCGTGCACCGTAGGTTGCAGTATTGAAAACCAAGCGCCAATCGGTCAGTTTCGAACCACAGTGAAACAATACGAAGTCACGCTCAATGACGGTTCCACAACCACACAAGAAGCAAAGGCCTTTATGCTGCCTCGGCTTTGTAATCACTGCGATAACCCGCCGTGCGTAGCCGTTTGTCCCGTTCAAGCAACCTTTCAGCGAGAAGATGGCATCGTCATGGTGGATAACAGTCGCTGCGTAGCGTGCGCGTACTGTGTACAAGCCTGCCCTTACGATGCGCGTTTTATCAATGAAGACACGCTCACCGCTGACAAATGCACCTTCTGTGCACACCGCTTAGAACAAGGTTTGTTACCCGCTTGTGTGGAAACTTGCGTGGGCGGCG
>NZ_JAWOWF010000520.1:0-618 GCF_033340295.1 Vibrio sp. 1401 | reverse complement strand
GTATTGAGCTCTGCAGCTTGGAGAATGAATTTGATCTCTTCAAAAGGCGCTTGAGTGGCAAACTCATAGATTTGTTTGATCGAAATATCCACACCTTCACACACAGAAGCGGTTGCAACGCGTTGCTGCGGTGGAGCATCAAAAATCACGTCGCCATTGCGCATGATCTGGATAATGTTGGTGTGACCGCCACTGATCGTGACCGAAACAACATCGTCACCAGAAGTGAGCGTTACGCTGCAATAAATGAATTCTTGCGTATCCATGCGCGCTACAGTTACCCGCTCTTCATCTATCAATTGTTGCGCAGCAGCGACATCCTGCTCATTAATCCGAGCCAACACTTCCAGTTCTGCTGTTGGGTCACCAGCTAATGCACCAACTGAGGCGGCAATTTTGAGGCCTATCTTGCCCGTTCCGGGTACGAAAACACCCATCGAGTTTTTAAATAGGTTGTCTGAAACACGCACCTCTATCGCATCAATATCGGATGTGCCGAACTCTTTTCTTGCAACTGCTGCCGCGTACGCAGCAGCAATGGGTTCTGTACATCCTAATGCAGGTTTCACAACTTGCTTAATGATTTGGATATATTGTGTCCATTGCTGGTTCATGCTC
>NZ_JAWOWF010000519.1:0-618 GCF_033340295.1 Vibrio sp. 1401 | reverse complement strand
CGTTTACATTCTCCACTCCAACCGCATTCATGGCACATCACAGCGGGCGACAAGCCTCGACGGTTAAGACACAACATTACTTGATTGCCCGCTTTTAAATGCTTGCGCATCTCGGCAATCAGTTGGGCAGATAAGCCACTTTCTAAATACTGACCTTTTACATCTAACACTTTATTGGTGGTTGGTACGGCAGAGCCAGCTCGTTGGGTTAGTGTTAAATGGTGATACTTGCCTGACAAGGCATTGTGCAATGTCTCCAGTGCAGGTGTGGCTGAGCCCAGAACAATCGGAACTTGTTCTTTATGGGCGCGCATTACAGCAACATCGCGTGCATGATCACGCAAGCTATCTTGCTGTTTGTAAGAGGTGTCATGTTCCTCGTCCACAATGATAATCCCGAGATCAGCAAAAGGCGCGAGTAGGGCAGAGCGTGTGCCGATAATGATTCCGGCCGCTTTGTCGCGTGCAGAAAGCCACGCATTCAGACGCTCCGTCTCGTTTAACCCGGAGTGGATGACGTCAACTGGCACATTAAAACGGCGTTTAAAGCGGTTGATGGTTTGGGGCGTTAAGCCAATCTCTGGTACTAAAACCAAGGCTTGTTTACCTTTCTCTAAG
>NZ_JAWOWF010000518.1:0-618 GCF_033340295.1 Vibrio sp. 1401 | reverse complement strand
CCCATCTCAAAAGAAAGCGTTAATAACGTGCTTATCGAAACATTTAGTGACAGCGTCACTGAATTACAACTAAAGGATGGCTGGCATCTGCAAACTGGCTCGTCTCTTGAAGTGCGCGCTGCGACTCACTACCACTTTTCTACGGGGAACGTGCTGGATTACATCCTGCTTTCTCAAGAGTTTGATACACATTCGGATGTATCGGTAGCGGAAGTGATTGATTATCAAGTGTTAGAACAACACCTGATTAACCCATCCTATGAGAAAGACAAAAACGCCAGCGATCACGCGTTTGTGTCGCTGACGGTCGAGGTGAAACTGTAAGTGCCGAGACTATTGTCGTTTGACAATTTTGCGAGGAATAAGCTCCACACCCGGTTTGTAACGTTTGGCCGAGGCATTCAGTGCCAACTCCATCGCGCTATCAGCAATTAACTCAAATTGCTGAGGCAGAGAGTTGATTTTCACTGGTAAGAAGTCCAGCAGTCGATTATCACCAAATGTCGCCAGACGAACTTGACTCATGAGTTCCGGCTTTTCAAGCATCACGTCCAGGACGCCTTCAAGCAACGTGTAGGAAGTCGTCACGATCGCATCAGGCAAACTGTCTGCTTGAAC
>NZ_JAWOWF010000517.1:0-618 GCF_033340295.1 Vibrio sp. 1401 | reverse complement strand
GGTTTGGTACATAGTGGTTATCCATAACATCGAAATGCACCACATCTGCACCCGCTGCGAGTACTTTTTCTACGTCTTCACCTAGACGTGCAAAATCAGCCGATAAAATGGATGGAGCAATAAGAAAATCTTTCATACCTGACCTCAGTAGTGACGAGCAAAACAGCAAACCAATTTGCGCGCAATTCTACCGAAGCCAGTGGGGAGATCCACTATTTAGAGAAAATAGTGTCAGAACTATGAAGCAGCGCTATCTGATTCCGGCGCTTTGAACAAGGCGAGCAGTTCGTCAACTTTGTTACGACCACTACCGTTTCGGCTAATGGTGCGTTTCACTTTCACCACACTTAAATCCGCACCGTGGTAAAGGCGGCGCGTTAGTGTTGTGTCGTGATTTGAAATCAACACCGGAATCCCACGCTCAGTAGCCGTTCTTTCTGCCATGTCGGCTAATGCCGCTTGGTCGTCCAACGTGAAACCATTACCTGCGTATGAAGTGAAGTTTGCCGTGTTTGAAAGTGGCGCATAAGGTGGATCGCAATACACAACGCTGCCCTTGCGCGCACGACGAAATGTTTCAGGATAACCTTCGCACACAAACGTGGCTTTTTTGGCTTT
>NZ_JAWOWF010000516.1:0-618 GCF_033340295.1 Vibrio sp. 1401 | reverse complement strand
TTCCCTACCGCAGGGGCAGACACGATTGAATACTGTGTAACTCACAGTGAAAGTAAGGCGCTGATCGGGGGGAAGCTTGATGACCCAGCAGCAACTCAGCAAGTCATTGATGCCATGCCAGAGCTTATCAGCATCGCGCTGCCGTATGATTCAGCACCACAATGCCAATACCAGTTCAACGCATTGATTGCGGATGCCGTGCCAAGTGAAGAGCGTCCACAACACTACGATGATAAGTTGATGTCATTGGTGTATACCTCCGGCACATCAGGTTTGCCAAAAGGCGCAATGCTGACTTACGGAGCGTTTAGTTGGTCGGTACAACAGCTGATCAACCACATCGGCATTCAAGCTAACGACCGACTCTTTTCCTACCTACCATTGGCACATATTACTGAACGCGTTTATATTTTTGGTTCATCCATCATGGGTGGCGTGCCAACGGCTTTCCCAGAGTCGCTCGATACTTTTATCGAAGACGTGAAAATGCACCGCCCAACCTTGTTCATTTCTGTACCGAGATTATGGACTCTGTTCCAGCAACGCATTCAAGACAAACTTCCACAGAAAAAATTGAATTTCTTACTAAAAATACCGTTCGTAAATTCGCTGATTAAG
>NZ_JAWOWF010000515.1:0-618 GCF_033340295.1 Vibrio sp. 1401 | reverse complement strand
GTAACCCCCTGGTTTTGCGCGGTGTTGTGGCATTAAACTCCTTTTCTTTCACGCGCAGCATGGCCTGAGCGCGTTTGGGCTGACTGTCCAAATCCCGCTTATCAATGTTAGCAATCACTTGTCCTTGCTTAACAAGTTGCCCTTTATTAATGTTGAGACTGACAATTTTGCCGGCCACTTCTGCACCAAGACGAGCTTGGCGATTGGGTGCGGTTCGGCCATAAAGTTCTATCGTTTTACTGGTAGGTTTTGCGGTGAAAGTATCAAACATCACCTTAGCTAAGGGCGTGTTTTCAGATTGGAGAGATGGGGATGAGGTGTGGTCACCTTGTGCTTTGAGCTGCCCAGCAGCCAACCAAGCAACAAGTAGCAAAATAAGGATGAGAGATACTAGCCATGGACGTTCGACAAAACGTCGCCCAAACGAAGTTCCAGACATACAAAGTCCTTTTTATTATTCTCTCCTGCGGAGCGCTGAGAGCGTGTTTACGTGACATCCTGCTACGTAAAACTCAGGCAGCCAATTGGCTGCCTGTGATCGTGTCAATTACACGCTAAATGATGCACCACAACCACATGTGGTTGTTGCATTCGGATTGTTAACGAAGAAGCGAGCAC
>NZ_JAWOWF010000514.1:0-619 GCF_033340295.1 Vibrio sp. 1401 | reverse complement strand
CCGCAAAAGTCACCTTTTTGAATGAAGGGGCTGGGTATCGAAACACGCTCGGTTATTTTGTTTTTGATACCAATAACCCGCCGACCAATAAAGATGAAATCGCAGCGCATGTGATCATTTTCCCTAATACATCGAAAGCGCCAGATGGCGAGATGGAAGAAGGTGACACTATCGACCTGAATGTGCAGCTCACTGCTGGTCAAACGCTTGCGTTCTTCATTATTCCGAATGGTTGGGGCTGGTCTGGCTCATACAACAACATTGCCAGCCTTGGCAGTTGGGGCACGCCATTTTATAGCTATTCCAATCTAAACCCAGAGTCGACTTCAGAAAATCGTCGTCATAACGTGGCTTTTATCGATACGCAAAACGAGTTCTTAGTGCTGGGTTTTGAAGATATTTATCGCCCTGATGGCGACAATGATTTCAATGACTTGCTGTTTACTGTCGAAGTGAGCCCATTCACCGCCATTGATGGCGTCAACACTGATGGTTCGACGGACTCGAAATACGAGCCATTGGTGCAAGAAAACAACCCAGAAGTGACGGTGACTTCGGTTTATCCAAGCTCAGACACGTACGCGACGATGGCGTTTGAAGATCGCTGGCCGCTAATGGG
>NZ_JAWOWF010000513.1:0-620 GCF_033340295.1 Vibrio sp. 1401 | reverse complement strand
CTCTGATGCAACGTTCGAGTCTAAATTTGGCATCAAGTCTGCCTCAACAGAAGAAGGGATTTCTTCCAATGTGCGGCTGTTCGCTTGATTGATCGATTCATTGAGCGCTTCTTTAACTTCCACTGGATTCCGATGACCCATTGAACATCCCATTAAAGAAGCAATCGTTATTCCTACAACTAATTTGCGCATATCTGATCGGGCTCTGGTTATTATTGTTTTACGTTTAAATCAAAAAGCTTTGGGTCCCACTGACGGTTACCACGCTTTAAAGTTACAAATTCACTATTAATGCTCGCGACGCGATAACCCTTAAATAGCTCGCCTTTTTCGACAAGTTTGTTATCCATAATCGCGATACAATCAGTACTTGGCTTACACACAATACTGTTGAGCTTAGGCAGTCGATACCGTTTAACTTTTGGTTTCGCTGACGTTTCAACCGCTGGCTTTTCCCAACCAAGTGGGGCCGTTGGGTCTTGGTTTGCCCAAGCGGTTCCTGCCGCTGCCATAACAAGCAATGAGATGATGAGTCTGTTAACCACCAATAAACTCCTCTCTAGATCCTAGTGTGTAAACTTCTAACACAAGCTTCGCTTTCGGATACTCTTCGGCTCTTT
>NZ_JAWOWF010000512.1:0-620 GCF_033340295.1 Vibrio sp. 1401 | reverse complement strand
CTTGTCGAGTTCCGTTCCAACGAAGTCACGCAAAATACGTTGTGCAAGACCAAGCTCGCCATACAGCGTTGAACGTGTCTTGTACTTAGAACGACGCTCCATGACTTTCAGCCATAAGCGTTTTAGGAACGCAGCATCTTGAGAGAGTTCTTTCTCGTCCGCCCCTTCTGCGGCCGTGCGGATAATGAAACCACCGTGCTCATCGCAGTAGTGATTCACCACTTTTTTAAGGCGCTCACGTTCGCTTTCGCTTTCAATACGTTGCGATACACCAACGTGGCTAGCGCCAGGCATAAAGACGAGATAACGGGAAGGAAGTGTGATGTCAGTAGTTAAACGCGCACCTTTAGTGCCAAGAGGATCTTTAACTACCTGTACGACGATATCCTGACCTTGGCGAACCAATTCAGAAATGTCACGAACTTGAAACTGCTGTTTCTCGTTCTCTGCCACACATTCAGTATGCGGAACGATATCAGACGCATGTAAAAACGCCGCTTTATCTAAACCGATATCGACGAAAGCCGCTTGCATGCCAGGCAGTACTCGGCTTACTTTGCCTTTGTATATATTGCCCACAATGCCGCGACGAGATTCGCGCTCGATATGAATTTCTTGTA
>NZ_JAWOWF010000511.1:0-621 GCF_033340295.1 Vibrio sp. 1401 | reverse complement strand
GTGTTTTGGCGATAAAGATCGCTTGGCTCGGCAGCTTTGAGATTCGTTTCACAGTTTATTCATGAGCCAAACCTAGACTGAAAAAATCCACCTTTCTAATTCGAAAAATAACAAAATTAGGATTCACCCATGAAGAAGAACCTCCTGGCTATCGCCCTTGGTAGCGTAATTGCGCTGACAGCAGCCCCTTATTCACTGGCCGCCAACGATTCTACAATCCAATCTTCCGCAGACTACTCGCAACTGGTGACCAAACGTCAAGTTGTCGACCAACTTTTGAATGACGCCGTGGAAGCCTTTAAATCGCCGGCGCGTATCTCTCACGCTGGTTTTACCGCGAAAATGCCGAGCAATATGGAGATAGTTACCGACCGATTGCTAGAAGCTTACCAACTTGAGCCATACCGCACCGACCTACTCATTTCTGCGGCAAATGCGCAGATTTACAACAAGAACGTCGATCGAGCAATTGAACTGTTCGAACAAGCCTTGGCTGTGGCGCCGGACGATGTAGATTTACACGCTTATCTTGCGGTGTGGCAGCGCTTTAAAGGCAATCAAGCCGAATCAGATCAACACATGACAACGCTGGCCAAACTGAATGCTGGTAAAGCAGCAGAC
>NZ_JAWOWF010000510.1:0-622 GCF_033340295.1 Vibrio sp. 1401 | reverse complement strand
CCCCGAAATAACAGAGGTTTATTTACGATGAGATGGATTCTATTCATAGCCTTGCTCATGGGCTTAATGTACTTAGGTGATCATACAAACCAGTACGTTAGCGGTTTGTCTCTCATTGAAATAGGAGCCCAAACAAAACAAATTCAAGATGGCTGGCAATTCTGGAACGGGCAAACTGAATCGGCTCAGTTTGCACCGTTCTATAACAAAGTGGATGGCTGGCACATATTTATACAACTATGGCCGGCAGCAGCCTGTCTTATTCTCATTTGTGTTTTTCTCATTCCAATGGGTACTTACCTCTTTGGGCGCTTAGCCAACCAAGAGTTAAACAAAGCAAAGAAAAAAGTCATTCAAACCCAGAAGCAGGCCAAAGAGAGAGTTGCGACCGCTGAAAAAAGAGCGTTGAAGTACGCACGCTCAGAGGTTCAGGAGCAAATGACAAACGCCCAATATGCAGAGCAGCATGCTCAGACTCGTGAAGCCAAAGCCAAAGCATTAGAAAATGACTTAGAACAGAGGATCGAGAATATTCGACGACAAGCCCAACAAGCAGTAAGTGAAGCTAACCAAGAGGCAGCAGAGCTGCGAAAACAGCTATCTCTTGCGGAAAAAAGGAAGA
>NZ_JAWOWF010000509.1:0-623 GCF_033340295.1 Vibrio sp. 1401 | reverse complement strand
ATGATCATCACTCGCGTTGCCATGTTCATACTTGTTCTTCCTTTGGCAAATACACGGTTATTCGCGTTCCATGTTCTGTGTTTGGTAGCATTTCAACATGCCCGTGATAGCGGGTCGCTAATTGGTTCACTAGGTGCAAACCTACCCCTCTATTTTGTCGAGATTTTGTCGAAATGCCTTTTTTGAAAAGGGTTTGAGGTTCAATGTTCTCTGGCAACCCACATCCGTGATCGCTGACTTCTAAAATAACTTCGTTGCCGTAATCGCTAACCGAGACTTCGATGTTTCGACGCTCTGATGCAACGTTGGATTCATTGCGAATAACGCTCAAAGTCGCATCAAACGCATTGTCGATTAAGTTACCTAAAATGGTGACCAGATCTTCCGAATTTAACCATTCAGTAAGCGGCTCCAAGCGACTGCCCTCCTCGACCACCAGCTGCAAACCCAGTTCTCGTGCTCGCTCTGTTTTGCCCAACAACATACCCGCAATAAGCGGATCTTTTATGGTATCTCGCAAAAACTCAATCATGGCTTGATAATGGGCGGTTTCTTGCCCGATGAGCTTTTGTACAGCCTCGAGCTCACCCATTTGGACTAAGCCACTGATCGTATTGAGCTTG
>NZ_JAWOWF010000508.1:0-623 GCF_033340295.1 Vibrio sp. 1401 | reverse complement strand
GTTAAAAATGTTCTTGCTGCTGAGCTTATTTGCTACGGCGCGCTTTTACTGCTTCAGAAAGCTGACGAAGTACCGTTTCCGTATCGTCCCAACCGATACATGCATCAGTAATCGACTGACCGTAAGTTGCCACTTTACCATCCACTAAATCTTGGCGGCCTTCAACCAAATGAGACTCGATCATCACGCCAAAGATTGCATCTTCACCACCAGCGATTTGCTCTGATACATCATCAGACACTAGCATTTGACGTTTGAACTGCTTAGAGCTGTTCGCGTGGCTAAAATCGATCATCACTTTCTTCGGTAGACCAGCCGCGTCCAACTCGTCTTTGATTTGAGCAACGTGTGCTGCACTGTAGTTTGGTTCTTTACCACCACGTAAAATGATGTGGCAGTCTGGGTTACCTGCGGTTTCAACAATCGCTGAATGACCGTACTTCGTTACCGATAGGAAATGGTGAGAAGCGCTTGCAGAACGAATAGCATCACTCGCGATTTTAATGTTACCGTCAGTACCGTTTTTGAAACCAACCGGGCAAGAAAGACCAGAAGCGAGTTCGCGGTGAACTTGCGATTCCGTCGTGCGTGCACCAATCGCGCCCCAGCTGATCAAATCCGCA
>NZ_JAWOWF010000507.1:0-624 GCF_033340295.1 Vibrio sp. 1401 | reverse complement strand
AAGGCGGTGGCTTATCAGCCGATGCGCTCACGGAGAAAGACAAAGCTGACATCATCACAGCCGCAGAAATAAAGGTCGACTATTTGGCCATTTCTTTCCCACGCAATGGCGAGGACATGCACTATGCCAGACGCTTGGCCCGGGATGCCGGCTTAGAAGCAAAACTCGTCGCAAAAGTAGAACGTGCAGAAACCGTCGCCACGAGCGAGTCGATTGACGATATCATCCTAGCTTCTGACGTCGTGATGGTCGCTCGCGGCGATTTAGGGGTTGAGATTGGCGATCCTGAGCTGATCGGTGTTCAGAAAAAACTCATTCGTCGAGCTCGAAGTTTGAACCGCGTTGTCATTACTGCAACTCAAATGATGGAATCGATGATCAATAGCCCAATGCCAACTCGTGCAGAAGTCATGGACGTAGCAAACGCCGTTTTGGATGGCACCGATGCCGTGATGCTGTCTGGAGAGACCGCTGCCGGTCAATATCCGGTAGAGACCGTGAAATCAATGGCGGATGTCTGTATTGGCGCAGAAAAGATGTCTGAAGCAAGTCTATCGACCTACCGTCTCGATCGCACCTTTGAAACAGCAGAAGAGACCATTGCAATGGCAACCATGTACTCAG
>NZ_JAWOWF010000506.1:0-625 GCF_033340295.1 Vibrio sp. 1401 | reverse complement strand
ACTTCTGCTTGAGGTTGGAAAAGAGGGATGGTCTTGTCTAACCAAAGTTGGAAGTCTTGCTGCGAAGGTAAGCCTTCTTCATTTTCGACTGCCAGTTGCAGATCAAGTTCAATTGCCATTTTTATTCCTTAGTTGCAGCGACTTGAGCGCTAAGTTCTGCTTTCGCTGCTTCTAACAGTTTAGCATCACGCTCTTCACGGCGACGTTTCTCGGACTCGTTACGTTCTTTTTGATCTTGCGCTTCCCACTTCTCGTAGGCGTTGACGATGCGAGCAACCACAGGGTGGCGAACAACGTCATCTGCTTGGAAGAAGTTAAAGCTGATGTCGTCGACTTCACTGAGCACTTCAATCGCATGACGAAGACCTGACTTCGCACCACGAGGTAAGTCGATCTGAGTGACGTCACCAGTAATAACCGCACGCGAATTGAAACCAATACGAGTCAGGAACATTTTCATCTGTTCAACGGTGGTGTTCTGACTTTCATCTAAGATGATGAAAGCATCGTTCAGCGTACGACCGCGCATGTATGCCAGAGGAGCGACCTCTATAACGTTGCGTTCAATCAGCTTTTCAACTCGCTCGAAGCCTAGCATCTCGAATAATGCGTCGTACAGTGGACG
>NZ_JAWOWF010000505.1:0-626 GCF_033340295.1 Vibrio sp. 1401 | reverse complement strand
TTCATGATCTTAGTGCTCTTCCGACATGGATTAACGACAAAGAACGCATCATCATTCTTTATGTTGAAACGACACCAGATGCCGCAGTGAAGAACACAGATTTGATGCGAAATTTGGAACATCAACATGTGCAAGTTTGCCTAATCAACCATCTACACAGCCAACAGCTTGATTTCGGTCACCGTGTCGCAGCGATCATTACTCAACCTTTGCTAGGACAACGTCTACTCAAAGCGCTTGAAAGCTGTGCTGAACGATTTACTCAATCTATTTCCGTCGTTCAGCCTGCAACCCGACTTGAAACATTACCCAAAGTGCTCGTTGTAGACGACAATACTGTGAACCAAAAAATTGCTGGGTTGCATGTCACCAAAGCCGGCTTTAGTTTTGATGTCGCTGCGAATGGTGAGGAAGCGGTCGACATGTTCAGAACATCCCAATACTGTCTGATTTTGATGGACTGCATGATGCCGGTGATGGATGGTTTCGAAGCAACGAAACAGATCCGCGCTTATGAAGCAAGCTTAGGACTCGAAAAAACGCCGATCATCGCGCTAACAGCCAGTGTGGTCGACGACGATATTCAACGCTGTTTTGACTCCGGGATGGACGCTTATGTGCCTAAA
>NZ_JAWOWF010000504.1:0-626 GCF_033340295.1 Vibrio sp. 1401 | reverse complement strand
AACAACGGAGCAAACGTCGAACGTCTGTTTCCGTAATCATGATCCGGCGCATACCAAACACGCTCGCCAGAGTTGAGTGCTTCAAGCATGGCTTTGACATTTTTACGATCGATCAACGTACGGTTAGAACGAGAACGACCTTTGTATTGGAAATAGTCGAAACACGGATTGTTGTTTGGTCGATAGACACCCGTCCCAGATTTTTGAATGCCAAATGCGCGAGCACCTAATTCCAAGTTCATTGAATGGACGGCCAACATTAAGGCACCTTTACCGGACTTTTCTAACGCTTCTAAATGCTCCATTCCTTTAATCGTAACGTGCTTACTGACTCTTTTATCTGACCAAAACCATGCCATCGCTGTTTCGAAGAGTGCAATACCGGAGTTGTCGATATTATCTTTTAAAATCGCCTCGCGTTGAGATTCGCCCATGTGAGGAAAACAAAGCTCAAGATTGCGCCGTATCGTCACTTGACGCTTTTTCATTATTCGCATGGCTAAACGGCCAATACCGCGTCCTAGCGCTAATTGAACATTAAAAGGAAGAAGGCTCAATGAGTACATCACGCCGATGAGAATTAACGTACCCCAATAACGAGGTAAAAGAAATTTAGCCTTAAATTC
>NZ_JAWOWF010000503.1:0-626 GCF_033340295.1 Vibrio sp. 1401 | reverse complement strand
GCTCTTGCGTCGGATTGATACGGCCCCAGGACACATAGCGCTCAGCTGTCGGGTGAGCCTCTGCAGAGGCGATGATGTCCAATACCTGATGTAAAGAGGGGAGAGATGCGTGATCAACATAAACTTCCAGTGATGGAGACACCACGGACACTTTTGCATCGGTTGAGTACTGATCACCATTCTTACTGGTTCCTTTAAACTGGAAGCAATACTCTTCATCGTTGTCCAGTTTTGGAGCGGTAAGTGTCAGATTGACGGTTTGGCTTGTGTCAGAAGGAATAATGGATATCGAACCACATGTTTGAGTCCAGCTGAAACTTTCTAAATCGGGATTGCTGTCGTTTTGAATCGGATTAAGGGTAAATTCTTGATTGTCTATGACATCGAATTTGACGCTGTTGTTGTGGGTCTGATGATCGTCATCAGAGCAGCCTGCGAGAATTGCAGCTGTTAAGAGTAGCCAAGGCTTAACGTCCATTTAGAGGTCCCGATGTGAAAAGGTGAAAACTCCGCATTAAATATTATTTACGACGGCGTTGTCTGTGATGTAAGTAGCAGCTTAAGGCTTAATTGTCTGCAGGGTGAGGTCGTGAACGTTTTTTAAGCAAAATGACGACTAATTTGAC
>NZ_JAWOWF010000502.1:0-626 GCF_033340295.1 Vibrio sp. 1401 | reverse complement strand
CTGTACTCTTGCTGCCAGTCCAGATCTCTCTCTTGGTTTAGCTCGGCTTCACATTCTGGACGCTGGAAAACAAACACTTTCTCTGGCTTCCAACGACTGTCCATGATCGCTTTGTCAACCAAAGGTTTGTACGGAATGATTTTGCTGATTTCAATGCCACACGATGCCGTCATAATGACTTTTGGCTCTGCATCTTCAATACGTACCGCCAGCTCATTAGGCGCAAAACCACCAAACACAACTGAGTGAATCGCACCCAAACGTGCACAAGCAAGCATTGCCATTGCCGCTTCTGGGATCATCGGCATGTAAACAACAACTCGGTCGCCTTTTTCAACGCCTTGGGCAGACAGCATACCGGCAATTTTCGCAACTTGATCGCGTAGCTCTCGGTAAGTGTAAGTCTTTTTATTTCCCGTTACTGGTGAGTCATAAATTAGCGCAGTATTATCACCACGTCCTTGTTCGCAATGGTAATCCAGTGCCAACCAAGACGTATTCATCACCCCATCTGGGAACCAACGTTCGATGCCGTTCTCATCAGATTTCAAGATGGTTTTAGGAGATTCAAACCAGTCGATATTCTCCGCGTGAGCGCGCCAAAAACTCTCCGGTTCGTTTTTCGC
>NZ_JAWOWF010000501.1:0-627 GCF_033340295.1 Vibrio sp. 1401 | reverse complement strand
AAGAGTTTCTTAACCATCACCCTGTGACCAGCTTAGTATTGGCTCGCGCAGAGTACATGGACTCGTTGCTGACGCGTTTATGGCAATACTTCGGTTTTAATGACATTTGCAACATCTCATTAGTGGCCGTGGGCGGATATGGTCGCGGTGAACTGCATCCGTTGTCCGACATAGACATTCTTGTTCTCTCTAACAACAAACTGCCGACTGCGTTAGAAGCGAAAATCAGCGAATTTATTACCTTACTATGGGACTTAAAACTGGAAGTTGGCCATGCGGTTCGCACTGTCAATGAATGTGCACAAATCGGTCGTGACGATCTAACGGTTGCTACTAACCTACAAGAAGCACGTCTGCTTTGTGGCAGCGAAGACACATTCCAAGCTCTGAAAAAGGTCGTGCTATCCGACTCCTTCTGGCCGAGCGAAACCTTCTACCGCGCAAAAATCCAAGAACAACGCGAACGTCATGCTCGCTACCACGATACGACCTATAACCTAGAGCCCGATATCAAATCGACCCCAGGAGGTCTTCGCGATATTCACACTTTGAGCTGGGTAGCGCGTCGTCACTTTGGCGCCACATCTCTGCTAGAGATGAGCCGTTACGGCTTTCTTACCGATGCAA
>NZ_JAWOWF010000500.1:0-627 GCF_033340295.1 Vibrio sp. 1401 | reverse complement strand
GTTGCCTTCCGCGTCTTTTTCAACACGCTCAGCTTTGATCACGTAAGCACCACGTAAACGAACTTCTTTACCAAGAACTAGACGCTTGTACTTTTTGTTCGCTTCTTCACGGAAATCTTCACGCTCGATCCAAACTTCACGAGTAAACGGTACTTCACGCTCACCCATTTCAGGTTTATTTGGATGGTTAGCCAGCGTTAGATTTTCTACAGCGCCCACTTCAAAGTTCTCAATAACAACTTTAACAGGGTCCAACACAGCCATCGCACGAGGAGCATTTTCGTTTAGGTCGTCACGAATACAAGATTCAAGCGAGCTAAACTCGATCATGTTTTCTTGCTTCGTCACGCCTATACGCTTACAGAATTCGCGGATTGACGCAGGTGTGAAACCACGACGACGTAAACCAGATACTGTTGGCATACGAGGATCATCCCAACCGTTAACCAATTTTTCGGTTACTAGTTGGTTTAGCTTACGCTTAGACATCACTGTGTATTCTAGGTTTAGACGGCTGAACTCGTATTGATGAGGACGACAATCAATTGTGATGTTGTCTAATACCCAGTCGTACAAACGACGGTTGTCCATGAACTCTAGCGTACAGATAGAGTGCGTAATGCCTTC
>NZ_JAWOWF010000499.1:0-627 GCF_033340295.1 Vibrio sp. 1401 | reverse complement strand
AGTCGCCCCCGATCACCCAGCTGGGCGCGTATAGAGGCATTCCTCGTAACGATCAGATCAATGGCATCAGCGGCATATAGGTGGACACTGGCCATTTCCGATACTTCCTCAGACTTTCTCAGGGCAACCACGTGCGTGGCGTTGCCGCGACGTTTAAAGCTCACAAGCAGCCGCAGGTTGGATTTGAGCGGGTGAGGCTGCACGCAGTCCGTGGTGAGTTCCAGGATGGGTGCCGGATTCATTCCAGTGGACAGGGCGATGGACACCACGCAAACGGTCAAATCGTAGCTGTTCAGCGGCTCAGAGTGTGCCACAATCCGCTCCATCTCTGTGCGCAGCGCTTTGATCAAAAACCGCTTTTCATTTTTGCTGAGCGCCTTCTGGCCCTTACGTCGTTTGTTGGAATTCGGAAACGGATTGGCAGGCCAAACCGTTTTCATATCTACTTCCGGCCAGAACCCGAACCGATGAGATGCCACAAGCAAAGATTTGGTTTTGGTAAAGTGACCCTTTTGCGAGCCGTATTCGATGGGCTCGTTTCTCAGGTGCTGAATAAATCGCTTGATCGTTTCGGCGTTGAGATCCGCCATGGTCAGGCGTTCACCACTAGCGGCGTGGAGCAACGAC
>NZ_JAWOWF010000498.1:0-628 GCF_033340295.1 Vibrio sp. 1401 | reverse complement strand
TGTGGTTGTATAAGCTGTTTGCATACATTGTGATGCCTCAACGAAGTCAGCGTGAATCAAGGCATTTGTTTATTCGAGAAGCAAAGAAGCTGTGCCAAAAAGAGTTTAAACGCTGGTTTATTCTTGCCGCGGATGTAAACCCATTGATGAAGTACTTCAAAGACAGAGAGTTACCCATACCGACATTGTATTTGATGGGTGATAGAGACTATATGTTCATCCAACCGGTGAAAGAGATGGTTGCAGCGCATAAGCTCAGTATCTTGCGTGAAATTCCAAACTGCGGTCATGTCTGCAATGTAGAGCGTCCTGAAGATTTTAACCAACACTCTATCGAATTTATAAAGCAACAAAGTATCGTCGCCTAGCCATCAATATAGACACCTGAAATGCGAGAATAGGGGAACGATCATGGCTCCCCAATTTGATATCCACATTGCCAACACGCACCAAACTGTCCTTCGTTGTGTTCAAGACAATGAGGACATTGCCAGTCTTCATATATGTTGCTTTGTGACTGCTGCCTAAATGCTTCAATAATTGCGTGAGCTTTCAATTGTTGTTCTGGATCTAATAGCCAAACATAAGGATCAGTATCATCGCCAAAAGGAAGCTCACCTTTCAGACC
>NZ_JAWOWF010000497.1:0-628 GCF_033340295.1 Vibrio sp. 1401 | reverse complement strand
ACGCAGACGAACTTTCGCCGCTTCCATTACCGCATCGATTCGAGACAGTTTGTTGTGCAACTGCTCTTCTTTTGCTACTTCACAGATCAAGATACCGTGTTTGGTGATCAGGCCGACCAATGTAATCAGACCTACCTGCGAGTAGATGTTCATCGAGGCTGTGCCCCATGCCAACGCAATCAAAGCACCACACACCGCCAGCGGTACCGATACCATGATAACAATAGGGTCACGAAGTGATTCGAATTGAATCGCAAGAACCAAGAAGATGATGGCTAACGCAAGACCAAATGTTGCGTATAGCGCGCTACCTTCCGTCACGAACTGACGTGCTTCACCCATGTAGTCGTGGTTGTAACCGGCAGGCAGTTTGTTCTGCGCTACGTCCTCGAACCAGTTAATTGCATCACCCATTGCGACGCCAGGCGATGGTACAGCACCAACGGTTGCTGAGTTCAGCTGGTTGAAGTGAGGCAGTGAGCGAGGCTCGGCGACAACATCAATAGTGATCAGGCTACCAAGTGGTACTGCTTTTCCATCCACAGAACGAACGTAGTAGTTCTTCATTGATTCTGGATTTAAACGCCATTTACGTTCAACTTGAGGAATTACCTCGTATGAACGGCCA
>NZ_JAWOWF010000496.1:0-628 GCF_033340295.1 Vibrio sp. 1401 | reverse complement strand
GTGAGCAGAGAACGGCATGAATTCAGCTATTTCCCAAGACCGCACTATTCACCAGCTTCAGTGATGGTCAAGCGATTGGGTTACAAGCCAAACACCTATTCCCATGTGTCACAATTGATCTCAGAAAGAATCGGTGTAGTCAAAGACGATTTTTTCGATCAAATGATGACTCAGCTTTTACCGTTGAAAGAGCTTGAGCGCTTTAACACGCAGCACGATCTTATTGAAGCATTGCTTAAAGGGGAGGTGGATTACATCCCGATGGATACGGCAATGCTCAACCATTTCCTTCGTTTGAGCGAGCTTGGGCCCATCGAACAAGATACCGCGATAGGGGAGTTTTACAGTCCGCAGTTGTCTATCGGCCTCGTCGCGAATGAACGCGGTGCAATGTTAGCGCCATATTTTAGCCGCGCGATCGCGATGTTGGGCGTTGACAAAATTGTGGCTCAATACGATTTGCGTCCAGATTGGCGCACGGCGTTAGAGTATGAGGTGCGATTGGCAACACAAACCCAAGCGGTATTTCTATTCGTACTTGTATTGGCAATTTGTGTTTCTCTCTATCTGTATCGTCAATCCAACACCGATAATTTAACTGGGTTGAGGAATCGTCGCTCTTTGCAAG
>NZ_JAWOWF010000495.1:0-628 GCF_033340295.1 Vibrio sp. 1401 | reverse complement strand
AAGAAGTTAGCCAATCACTTGCTAATATCAGTAATGCTATCGCCGATCTGAACTCAATCAACACTCAAGTTGCGACCGCATCAGAAGAGCAGAAGCAGGTCACGGCTGATATCAACAACAACTTAACGAACATCTATGAGCTGGTGAGCCAGAACGTAACTGGTATTACGCAATCCGCCGCTGCCGCTCAAGAGCTTTCTGGCCTAGCGGAAAACCAGCAGCAACAGTTAAGACAGTTCCAAGTGTAATCACTCATTGTGGTGTAAACACATGCGAAACACTGAATGAAATACGAAAAAAGCTCCGCAAATGCGGAGCTTTTTAACGTCATTGTCTTAACAGCCACTTGTCGATTAATCTTCGTCTGTGACAAGCAACACTGAAAACTGGTTCGCCTCAGGAGAATAGCCAATAACATCTCCATTCACGCTTTCGAACGTCATGATTTGTCTAGCGTCGGTGCCGGGCGTGTTGCTCCAGATATAGCTACCTAAATCACCAGTTTCCAGCGAGTATGCGCTTTCAAACGCCGTACCATTCATCGAAGGATGGAAACACGCTCGCTCTGTGAGTGTAACTAACTCTTTAATATTCGGTAATCGCCACTGTTTTTTATCTGCAAAATTGT
>NZ_JAWOWF010000494.1:0-629 GCF_033340295.1 Vibrio sp. 1401 | reverse complement strand
TTCATCCGCATTTCGAATGGCTAACTCTGCATTTTCAATAGCTTGGGTAAAGGGTTGCTTCATATTGATTCCTATCTTAAAGCGTGTCTTCTCATTGGCGCTGTCAGTAACAGTCGAGAGTTTTTACATTTTTCTCTTTTTCAGTGGGCGATAGTCTGCAAGCCGCAAAAAATACCAGTCGGCTTGTTGATCGTGGCTAGCGCCACAGGCGCGTAAGTAGAATTGAGCCAAGCGTTGGCTACTCATGTTGCTACCACGCAACACATCAACGTTACCGCGGATAACCCAATCAGAAGGAAAAAGAGGGATGGCGTGCTCAGCCAAAAGAAATAGGCAAGAAAAGGGGTTACTCAACCCCAATTTTGGACGAACGCGTTTCAGAAGAACGATGATGATTTCACCGTCCTCCACCCGAAAAACGAGCTCTAAGCCTTCAACTTCAATTCGATAACCAAGTTGAATTTCACTTTGTTGCCAAAAGTATGGCGTCACTTCGATCCCCGCTTGCGCCAGCGAGAGTATTAGTTTTGTTTTCATTACATCCCCACCCTTCCAAGTGGCTGAATATTGATTTGCTGGGTTAGTTCTTGAAATGACAAAACAGGCAGATCGTAGTATTCCGATTCAAT
>NZ_JAWOWF010000493.1:0-629 GCF_033340295.1 Vibrio sp. 1401 | reverse complement strand
AGTTACTGAAGGGCGACAATACAAGCAAACCAATTCATCCAGAAAAGATGAGGCATCAACCAATAGCGAGTTATCGTGAAGTCTTAGGTCAAACGTAAACCAGTAAAGCCCTATTTTCTTTTTCAAAAAACGTCCTTAGGCGAGGAGCTAAATGTACTGATTTGTTTTACGCTCGGCATCGCGAGCGGATCATCCATTCTTACTAACTACAGCGCTTTCCATGCTCTTTGCATGAATCGTGAACATAGGAGCCAAATCGTATTTCCACCCTCAATCGTTCACTTTTTAAACCACAATTTTATAAAATCAAATTTCAGATTTATGAATATCACCGCTATTTGCTCATTTTTTTATATAAACCAAGCAAAAATGATAAAAATTAAAGCGATATTAGTTAATATCCGGTAATCTAAATCCAATTCCATTCTGCTAGTAACATCGCAGAAATGACTGACGAGTTTAAGAAATCGACCGCTAACTTAAAAAAAGCGGTGCCACTAATGATCAAAAATCATGTAGCTGCCACCCCCGCAAACTACGCGCTTTGGTATACCTACGTAGATAAAACCATTCCAGAGCTCAATTTTGCAATTGACGAAGTTTTAGAACACTACGGTAGTTGTCTACCA
>NZ_JAWOWF010000492.1:0-630 GCF_033340295.1 Vibrio sp. 1401 | reverse complement strand
ACATTGGCCGACATTCACGAAGTGCTCAAAAAAAGAGGAATACGATTAGTCCTCGCGGGAAGAAAACGCCGCTTGCGTCAATGGTGTGAGTTAACGGGAATAAGCACCAGCGAAGGCGGGATTTTGCTGCGTGCCGATATGTACCTTGCGATCAAACTCAGTGGTAGCTACCTCAGTGCAGTCGGTGAAGGGATTGTTCCGACCGTGCAAAAAGAACCCGACTTGGAACAACCACCAAAGCCAATTCCAGAAGTGGCTTAAGCGACAGTCGAAGACGGAGCCGATGGGCTCCGTTCTTTCTCTAACTCTTCTGCCTTATTTCTTTGGCACTTCCAATTGCATTTCAGGCATGGCTTGTCGTTTCGCTTTTAACTTGCGCCACACAATCCAAGCCACAATAGCAATCAAAAGCATCACTACGTTGCCGACCGCAATGATGATCATGCTGCGTTTACGCTCAGCTTCGCGCTCTGCAATGATGCGTTTTTCCATCTCAATACGGCGTTGCTCGGCCAGCTCTGCTTCTTTGGCGATGCGGGCAGTTTCTAAATCCACTTCATCAACGGCACTGAAGGTTTGTTCTTGAATAGGAAACACTCGTGCACGCTGGGTTGCGAAATCCGTTGCAAA
>NZ_JAWOWF010000491.1:0-630 GCF_033340295.1 Vibrio sp. 1401 | reverse complement strand
CCCATTTTTTTTGCAAGGATGGCTTCACCTAAACAATGGTTAATTTTGTGAGCGCCAGTATGGTTCAAGTCTTCTCGCTTTAGATAAATGTCGGCACCGTATTTCTTAGATAGATTCGCGGCATGAAAAATAGGGCTAGGTCGACCGACAAAGTGTTTATAAAGGCGAGCTAACTCGTCTTTGAACTCTGGATCTTGGCAACATTCTTCGTAAGCGACGTTAATGTCTCGCATGATTTGCTCAAGCTCTGGCGGGACAAAGCTGCCACCATATTCGCCAAAATATCCTTCATTGTTTGGCATGTTGTGGTCGAAAGAATTTTTCATTAGTTACGTCCTAGTAAATGAGAGTATTGATACTTTTATACCCAAATTCACAAATAGGTTGTGTGATCAGTTGCTTAAATCGTGATGCTGCTATCATGAACTAGTTAAATAGTACGAGATTGATCTTGTCTGGAGGAAAATGTGAGTAAGAGGAACAAAAAGGTCCCGAAAGACTCTAGGCTGTCACAAGGGTCTTTCGGGACAAACAGAGTACAAGGAAGTGTACTCTGCGATGGTGTCTGAAAACGAAAGTTAGATTCGTTTCCGTTGGCAGATGTTAGGGATTTCAAGCCATGTTATGTCA
>NZ_JAWOWF010000490.1:0-631 GCF_033340295.1 Vibrio sp. 1401 | reverse complement strand
GACTACGACGCGAACCAGATCAAGGATGGCCGCAGAGTCATCGACGTGCGGTACGTCATAAGGCCTCATGAGAACTTCGTGAAGCAGGTGATGGCGTCCAACAAGCGTAAGCAGCAGACAGAGCTACGGGCCATCAAGCACGGCATGATCGACCACGACATCATTGATGAACCCCAACGGAAGGAGAGATAGCCACCAGAATCTCCCACCCCACAGGGAAAAGAAAGATAGGCGCGTCAGCGCCTTTTTTTATGCCAGAAGAAAGCGCACAAGGTACGCCCACCAGGCAGGACCGGAAACGGAATGCCTCCGCATATGGGGGAGCTGCACGGATAGAGCGAACGTGACCCCAGATGCTTCGTGGGCTGAGGCTCGATATATGGGAACGTTGCACGGTAGTTGCAAGCCGAGTCTCAGTATCGTGCAAGCGTAAGCCACGACGAAGGATAAGTGCCATGCTGCTCCAGTGGTTCCCGTAGAGTGGTTCCCGTAAGGTATTGATAGTTAAAGGGTGAGGATGTGGGGGACCTGCACGTTATGAGATTTGATATGTGGGTACGTTGCACGAAAGCAGGTCCTGAACCTCTCGATATATGGGAACTCTGCACGATTGACGAAGCAGAACAAAGAT
>NZ_JAWOWF010000489.1:0-632 GCF_033340295.1 Vibrio sp. 1401 | reverse complement strand
AGCGGCAGCAGAAATGCGTGGTCGTATTGAAGAGTTGATGATGGGCAGTGCATCTGGCATGTGGAATGGGACTTTCCACGGTATTTGTCACCGCATTTTGCGTGCACACTATCTTGATGCCAAGCTACCGGAAGACTTTCAAATCATCGACAGCGACGATCAACAGCGTTTACTGAAGCGTCTGATCAAAGCACAAAATCTGGATGAAAAGCAGTGGCCTGCACGCCAAGTAGCTTGGTGGATTAACGGCAAAAAAGACGAAGGCCTGCGCCCAGCACATATCGATGCTTACCACGATCCTGTGACCAAAACCTACTTGCAGCTATACACCGCTTATCAAGAAGCGTGTGACCGTGCAGGTTTGGTCGACTTCGCAGAAATTCTGCTTCGCGCTCATGAGCTACTGCGCGATAACAAGTTTGTCCGCGAGCACTACCAAGCACGCTTTAAACACATCTTGGTCGACGAGTTCCAAGACACCAACAATATCCAATACGCTTGGCTACGCATGATGGCGGGGCCTGAGTGTCATGTGATGATCGTGGGTGACGATGACCAATCGATTTACGGTTGGCGCGGAGCAAAAGTCGAAAACATTGAGAAATTCACCCGTGAATTCCCAAGCGTAACCA
>NZ_JAWOWF010000488.1:0-632 GCF_033340295.1 Vibrio sp. 1401 | reverse complement strand
TACTCGCTCGTATTAAAGCGGTTTTACGTCGCCAAACGGTTGAGCTACCGGGCGCGCCAAGTACGGAAGAAAAAGTGGTCGAGTTTGGCGAGTTTCGTTTGAATCTCGGCACGCGTGAAATGTTCCGTGGTGATGAGGCGATGCCATTAACATCGGGTGAATTTGCGGTGTTGAAATCACTGGTAACCAACGCGCGTGAGCCAATGTCACGTGATAAGCTGATGAATATGGCGCGTGGTCGTGAATACTCGGCGATGGAGCGCTCTATCGACGTACAAATTTCTCGCCTACGCCGCATGCTGGAAGACGATCCGAGCAAACCTCGCTACATCCAGACCGTATGGGGTTTAGGTTACGTATTTGTCCCAGACGGCAAAGAGTCGTAATTCTTACTCACTTAACCGGCAATCGGTTTTTAAAACTTCGGCCATCAAATTTCCTTCTTATTTGGTGGTCGAGGTTTTCGCAATTAGGATCATCAGGAAATTTCCATGCGAATCCGAAGTTCACTGACACAATCTATTCTACTGTTCATCTCCTTGCTTCTCGCTAGCCAAGTCTTTTCTTATTACGCCGTTTTTAACTACGAGTTGATGCCAAGCCTGGAAAAGGCAAACGAATGTCCCGCAGTC
>NZ_JAWOWF010000487.1:0-632 GCF_033340295.1 Vibrio sp. 1401 | reverse complement strand
ATCATCGAAACTACCGATATTGTTCGTTATGAATCGCAAAACTCACTGCTTCTTGTAAGCAGCATTTTTCAGCAGCAAAGCATCGAAGATTTAGCGACAGTCGCAGAAGAAGTCAAAAGCAGCTTCGTACGTCTGGTTAACGAAGACGCCAATTCACACATGGTTGGCAGCGCGATGTCAGTAATTGGCCGAAGTTTCAAACAGCGTTTGTTGGAGTTGGCAGAAGAAGAACTCGGTGCGCCTCCGATTCCTTATTGTTTCCTCGCATTAGGTTCAATGGGACGCGACGAACAGTTGCTGGTTACCGACCAAGACAACGCCATTATTCTGGACGAATCCTATCAAGAAGAGAAACATGGCAAGTACTTTGAAGATCTCGCTAAGTTTGTCAGTGACGGCCTTGAAGCTTGTGGTTACAAATATTGTACCGGTGACATCATGGCCACAAACCCGATGTGGCGAATGACTCGCTCCGAATGGGAAGAATGTTTCGCTGACTGGATTGACGATCCCAACCCGAAAGCGTTACTGAATGCATCAATATTTTTCGATTTAGATGGCGTGTATGGTCGCTTAAAATGGGCAGAACAGCTCACCAGCTTCATTGTGCGTCGAGCGCGTAAAAATAATCG
>NZ_JAWOWF010000486.1:0-632 GCF_033340295.1 Vibrio sp. 1401 | reverse complement strand
TGTATGGCCAACAATCCAAGGTGGTCTAGATGCACTTGCTCACGGTATCTCTACTTCTGGCGCAATCGGTCAGTTTGTATACGGTACGCTTAACCGTGCTCTAATTCCTGTAGGTCTACACCACGTACTGAACTCTTTCTTCTGGTTTGGTATGGGTTCTTGTCAAGAAGTGCTAGTTTCTGGCGCAACAGCTGCTGGTCAAGCTCTTCCTGCACTACAACAACTTTGTGTTGACCCAGCTCTAGCTAAGACTCTTGTTGCTGGTCAAACTCACACATTTGAATTCGCTAACTCAGTAACTCCAGAAATTACAGCAACTGTTAAAGAAGTAACTGAAACAGTTAAATCTGGTGACCTACACCGTTTCTTCGGCGGCGATAAGAGCGCTGGTGTATTCATGAACGGTTTCTTCCCAGTAATGATGTTTGGTCTACCAGGTGCAGCACTTGCTATGTACCTAGCGGCTCCTGTTGAGAAACGTAGCCAAGTTGGTGGTGCATTGTTCTCTGTTGCATTCTGTTCATTCCTAACTGGTATCACAGAGCCTCTAGAGTTCATGTTCGTATTCCTAGCTCCTGCTCTATACGCGATTCACGCAGTGTTCACTGGTCTATCGCTAGTTGTTGCTAACA
>NZ_JAWOWF010000485.1:0-633 GCF_033340295.1 Vibrio sp. 1401 | reverse complement strand
CAACTTGTTCGGCCAATGGTGTTATAAACAGGGTTGCGGAATTGTGCCTGCTCAGCGTGCTGCAGGAAAAACTCACGAAGTTCAAAAATTCGATTCAGTTCAGCAGTCAATTCATGGCTACTTTATGAATGTGAATCGCAATCCAGCTTACGCTGACTTACGTGATATTCGAGCTATGTTGGCAGATAAGCACAAAAACTTGTTATCCGTGGCGACAGCATCAGAACTCACTCATGGACTGTTGTCTTACTCAGAGAGGGGCATTGCATACGTTAATGACTTACGCTCGATGATTCGTCACAATAACGCCTACTGGACTCAATAAAATAATAATCGAATGAAAAAGTTAAGCTTAATTTTAGGAAGTGCAGCACTCTTGCTCTCGTCACCGATAACGCATGCTCAAGAGTATATGTTTACGTATTCCAAACTGTATACTCAGTTAAAAAATAACACTAAAGAAGGGCATGATGACGTTAAAGTCGGTGTGTTCTTCGTCGATGCCAGAACTAAGCAGCTGTGTGCGATCGAAAAAGCGTGGATGGAAAAGGAAGAACACTACGAAGAGTTTGTGATTCCAGCGTCGAAAGAACTGCCATTACCGATCGACAAAAATCTAAAATCCGCAAATCA
>NZ_JAWOWF010000484.1:0-633 GCF_033340295.1 Vibrio sp. 1401 | reverse complement strand
AGGCCTCCTATTTTTTCGATCTGCTGAAGATTACTATTTGGTTAGAGTTACACATGCCTTCCATGGAAAGTTAGCAGGTGCAGGCTTTACTGTATTAACCGTAACGCAGTCTTCGAATGACTGACCTTCAAAGTCTACATCCGTTAGACGATACCAAATACTAACGCCAGTATCAGTGTATTCAATTGATGCGATTTCACCGTGCTGGAATTCACCAATAACTTCGAGCGTCATAGGACGACCTTGGTAGTCGATAGCCCATGCACCAGCAGGTACTTCTTGACCGATAGATTCTTCAGTTGCAGCTAGTGATACGCCAGATGTGTAGCGGAACACAGGCAAGTCTTTGTTAGGTAGCACGCCGTCACCATCGATGTCGATAAAGTAATCTACGTGTGGAATATCAAAGTCTAGACCATTGTCTGCGTAGTACTTCTGAGTGTTCTCGTAAGCTGCTGTTTTGTACAGTGCTAGGCTGTACTTGGTCAGAGCTTGTTTCATTTCTTCAAACTGAACGGAGTTAGGCTCTAACAATACCTGACCAATTTTCTCGATTTGTTGCTCTAACGTGAGTCCGTTTTCGGTTGCCATAGTTAAAGTACTTGCAGAGATCACGAGTAGCACAGTGCTGGT
>NZ_JAWOWF010000483.1:0-633 GCF_033340295.1 Vibrio sp. 1401 | reverse complement strand
CTGATATGTCCAATCCATTTGATTTTCGCGCTGCTGCTAAACAAGTTCTTGATATCGAAGTCGCGGCTCTGCAAGAGCTAGACAAATACTTTGATGAGCAGTTTGAACAAGCTTGCGAATTGATCCTTTCCAATAGCGGCAAAGTTGTCGTGATGGGTATGGGCAAATCAGGCCACATTGGCAACAAGATTGCAGCAACGCTTGCCAGCACAGGTACATCAGCGTTTTTCGTTCACCCGGGTGAAGCAGCGCATGGTGACTTGGGTATGATCAGCGCGGGTGACATTGTTATCGCTATTTCTAACTCTGGCGAGTCCCATGAAATCTTGTCTCTCTTCCCTGTTCTAAAGCGTTTAAACATTAAAATCATTAGCATGACGGGCAAGCCAGAATCCAACATGGCAAAACTGGCTGACTTGCACTTGCAAATCACTGTCCCTCAAGAAGCTTGTCCACTTGGTCTTGCACCAACCAGCAGTACCACAGCAACTTTAGTAATGGGCGATGCGCTAGCAGTTGCCCTACTTCAAGCGCGTGGATTCTCAGCAGAAGACTTCGCTCTCTCACATCCTGGTGGTGCTTTAGGAAGAAAATTGCTACTTAAGCTGTCTGATATTATGCACTTCGGAAATG
>NZ_JAWOWF010000482.1:0-634 GCF_033340295.1 Vibrio sp. 1401 | reverse complement strand
CGATGAGTTATC
The DNA here is from genome assembly GCF_033340295.1 of Vibrio sp. 1401. Lineage (NCBI taxonomy): Bacteria > Pseudomonadati > Pseudomonadota > Gammaproteobacteria > Vibrionales > Vibrionaceae > Vibrio > Vibrio sp. 1401. The sequence goes on along the minus strand of NZ_JAWOWF010000482.1, from coordinate 622 downwards.
TAATCAAGTCATAGAATTAGAGGCAATTTGGGAACAAGAAAAGCAGTGGGTTCAAGAAGCTAAGTCGTTGAGAGCTAGGGTGATAGAAGAGAATGCCGACTGTGACAAAGAGCGATTACAGGAAATCGAATCGAACTTAGCGCTCAACGCGCAACCTTTAGTCTTTTCTCATGTGAATGAATCTTTGATTGCTGAGGTAATTTCTGATTGGACAGGCATTCCACTTGGAAAATTGCAAGATGACGAAATTGAAGCGGTTCTTAACCTAAAAGATAGCTTGTGCGAGCGAGTGGTGGGGCAAGATCATGCTCTAGAAATCATGTCCGAAGTGATCAAAACAGCAAGTGCCCAATTGACGGATGAAACTAAACCTAATGGCGTGTTTTTATTAACTGGCCCTAGTGGTGTCGGAAAAACGGAATCCGCTCTTGCTATCGCAGAGAAAGTTTATGGGAGCGAAGACAACGTAACCACGATAAATATGTCGGAATTCAAAGAAGAGCATAAGGTTTCATTGTTGTTAGGCTCTCCTCCTGGATATGTCGGATACGGTGAGGGGGGTGTTCTAACGGAAGCCGTAAGGCGTAAACCTTACAGTGTGATTCTGTTGGATGAAATGGAA
>NZ_JAWOWF010000481.1:0-634 GCF_033340295.1 Vibrio sp. 1401 | reverse complement strand
ATGACAGAGCTAATACCATCGCCAGCAACTGGATCGAGGTTTTGGTCGCCCATCATGACGAATTTAGCACCGCTCGCCAAGCCACCTTGTTTACCTGCATCGTCGTAGAAAAATTCTTTTCCTTGGATGTAATGGTGCCAAAATTCCACTTCCGCTGCGTTTTGCGCTTGGTTTTTACCAGGATCGAAAACTGGTGGTGTAGGGTGCGACATCAGAAGATGAACAACCTCATTACCATTGCTGGTCGGGATGATAATTGGTGCATCTACGTGGTTTTTAGAAGAGAGACGTACTTGAGCCCATTCCTCTGCAGAGTACCACTCATCGCCACACTTCATGTCGTCTGGAATTTTTTGTGAGCCGTCACAAATAGTAATGGTTGGGATTTTCGCGCCTTCTAAATCTTTCCATTTAAACTCTTGGAAGGTTCGTGTATTTGCCGTATCAATTTTGTACTTAGACATTAGGGCAAAGGCGTATTGGCCGTGGTACATGCCAAAGCCCCATGCATCCCCCGGCATTTGGCCGGCAGTGCCGTTGTTGTCGAGGTCAAAATCGCTCAACAAACCTGTGTTGGTAGAGTAAGACTCCGCGTAAGGGTATTCGATAGGTTCGAGGTTTGCTTCTCCGCCCG
>NZ_JAWOWF010000480.1:0-635 GCF_033340295.1 Vibrio sp. 1401 | reverse complement strand
GGCCGTGGGCGACCTCGATTTGCTTCGACAGGTCGTGCTTGTGCTATCGATCTCTATCTGTGTTGCGTTAATCGTTATGTTGTTCTTCTGGGTAAAAGAACCAGAAATGCGTCCGCTTGGCGCTTACGACACTGAAGAACTGATCCCTGTTCTGGATTACCTTGACCAGCAAAAAATCAATTACAAACTCGATGGTAATACCGTTTCGGTGGAGTCGAGCGAGTACAACTCAATCAAATTAGGCATGGTGCGTTCGGGCGTCAATCAAGCGACCGAAGCGGGTGATGACATACTGCTGCAAGACATGGGCGTGGGCGTTTCTCAGCGGTTAGAGCAGGAACGTCTTGAGCTCAGCCGTGAGCGTCAGCTAGCTCAAGCCATTGAAGAAATGAAGCAGGTTCGCAAAGCGCGAGTGTTGTTGGCGTTGCCGAAACACAGTGTGTTTGTGCGTCATAACCAAGAAGCTTCCGCCTCAGTATTTTTGACGCTATCGACAGGTGCCAACCTTAAGCAGCAAGAAGTGGACTCGATTGTCGATATGGTCGCGAGTGCTGTTCCAGGCATGAAGACATCGCGCATTACCGTCACTGATCAGCATGGACGTTTGTTGAGCTCTGGTTCGCAAGATCCGGCAT
>NZ_JAWOWF010000479.1:0-635 GCF_033340295.1 Vibrio sp. 1401 | reverse complement strand
GCTATTAATTATTTTAGTTAATACTGATAAACGGCGATTATACAAGCAATAACAATTCCTTTTCTTTAACGCAGTCTACGTTTAACAACAAAAGTCAGTACAGTTAACCTAATAAACGGCTGAACAGTTATAACTGTATTAAAAATCTATTTGATTTAGTTATAAAAAAAGCGACTCTGAGGAGTCGCTTCGAAAGTCGTGAGACGTGTTTATTTGATGATGCCGCGAGCACGTAAGATGGCGGTTTTGAAGTCATCTTCTTGGTCTTTCTTCAGGCCCGGGATCATTTCGTCTTTGCTGCTGTTGCGCATTTTAAGATGGTAGATCAGTACGTCGTCGGAGAGATCTTCCAACTTGCCGTCGTAGCCCGCCTCTTGCGCCAGTTTGACGATGAATTGCAGCAGGTTCATTTCTTGGTCTTTTTGCCACTCAGGCTCTAATAGCTCAAGTAGCTCTTCTATGCGATGACACTTCATTTCTTTCTCCACAATATTTATAAGTATTTGCGCTTAAGGTATCAAATTGCATCGCGAAGAAAAATAGAAAAGGAAGGAAAAGAAAAAGCGCAGCTGGCGCCGCGCTTTTGATTAAGCTGCTTTGATAACTTTGGTTGTGACCCTCGCTCCTATCCCTCT
>NZ_JAWOWF010000478.1:0-636 GCF_033340295.1 Vibrio sp. 1401 | reverse complement strand
ATACACATGAGGATCATCTTGTCGGCGAGTGATCTCAGCAATTGAAAGTGATCGCTGGTGGTGTTTCTCAATTAATTGAAAGCATTTACGGATAGCATTGAGCATCCCGAGCGCTAATACATCGACTTTCAGAAGCTCTAAGCTTTCGAGATCGTCCTTATCCCATTGAATGATAGTTCGATCTTCCATTGCTGCATTTTCAACGGGCACCAATTCATATAATGGACCCGATGAAATCACGAAGCCGCCGACATGCTGAGAAAGATGACGAGGAAAACCAATAATCTCATTCACCAGTTGGATAAACTGCTGACCTTTGAGCGATTCCGGTTGCAAACCAAGCTCAATAATTTGTGCTTGCCAACCTTGGCTACGATCTCGGCGGTTAACATTTTTGATGAAAAAATCCAATTGGGTCTCTTCAATACCTAACGCTTTTCCGACCTCACGTACCGCACTTTTGAAGCGATAACTGATCACTGTTGCGGCAAGAGCGGCACGTTCACGTCCGTATTTTTTATAAATGTATTGAATGACTTCTTCACGGCGCTCGTGTTCGAAGTCAACGTCGATATCTGGTGGCTCTTTGCGTTCCTTACTGATAAATCGTTCGAACAAGACGGAGATTTGTCTTGG
>NZ_JAWOWF010000477.1:0-637 GCF_033340295.1 Vibrio sp. 1401 | reverse complement strand
AGCAAGTGGCGACAACTTAGGATGCAGCCGAAGCGGAACGGCGTTGTTGTTTGCGTCGTGGGCATTCAATCCGATGGGAATAATGGTATTTTTGGCAACAGAAAGAGATCCTCTCACATTGGCGTACTGGTTGTAGTGAAAATCAGATAGCGGCAATATGGTATTAATCGCGTCGTTTCCGCCAGCTAAGTACACACAGATCAGCGCTCGGAAATCATTTGAAGGCGCGGCAAGTGAATAACCCGGCAACCCGAGTGATGCGATCGCCCCAAACGATACGGTGCTTTTTAGAAAGTTGCGTCTCGAAATGTCCATAATTCACCCCTAATCCTGAATGTAAAATTCATCGCCAGAAATCGCAGTAAAGATAACGAGTGCGAGTTTTGTTGTTGGTACGTAATTGGTTCGATACTCATCCGACACTTCTAGCAAAAGCGCTTTGAGTTCAGGCGAAGCCGTGCCCGCAAAGAATCGTTCATCGACACGCTCAACGAGAGCTTCGTGATCATCGAGTAGGGAATACAGTTCGCTAAAGTCCAGCGTATAAGTATCACCACCACCCGAGCGAGTGCTACTAAGCATGAAATTGACCAGATCGGTATACACTGACCAATCGAGCAATTCGTATTCGGGTGAC
>NZ_JAWOWF010000476.1:0-637 GCF_033340295.1 Vibrio sp. 1401 | reverse complement strand
ATTTGGGCGAAAGAAAATATATCAGAACAATCTATAGTAGTTGTTTGATTTTATAAAAATTGATGTCTGGCTAATTTAGTGCATACTCATATTTAGTCAAAAATAGATCATGTTAAAAGTGTTTCTTTTATGAGAAACACTTTTTTTGTTTCTATTTTTAATAAATTAATAATTCAAAAAAGTAGCAAATAACTTTACTCTGTTGTCTAGCACTTAGATATGAACTTGAGTGCTGACGATTAACTACGAATTTAATAATGTTAAGTTAATGAAAGTATGAGAAACATTATGGAACAGTACACGGAAAAGCCTGAAATCCTAATGCTCACTCAACAAAGTTTACAGAGTGAAAACTTTAAGGAAATGCTTTCTAAAAATACAGAAACTAAAATAACGATCATTGATACTAAAAACCCTAGCTATCATGAACTCATTCCGGAACGCTACTTTTTGCTTGTTGATTTTTCAGTTGAGATTCCTTCCGAAACTTTAGTTTATTTAAAAGATAGTAATAAAGTGCTAGGAACTATAATGCTTAATCTAGGTTATGACTTAGACACAGAAGAACTCGCTTCTTGGCCTCATGTAAAAGGTATATTTGGTCCAGGAGATTCAATGGACAAGGTTTGTCAGGGAT
>NZ_JAWOWF010000475.1:0-637 GCF_033340295.1 Vibrio sp. 1401 | reverse complement strand
TTGAAGAGTCCAACCGTTTGTATCCCGTCGATGAGAAAAAGCTTTTTGAAGGCATTCCTTTTTTTGCTGCCACCACTAATGTGGATACAGGTAAAGCGGACTACTATCGAGTGACGCGAGAAAATTTCCATCATGCGATAGAAGCGACAACAGCATTGCCGATTGCTTACAAACACACTCCGTGTTTTTCTGGTGGTTGTTATACCGATGGTGGTGTGGCGGATTCTATTCCGGTTCGAGAAGCTTACCGAAGAGGAGCGCGAGACATCACGGTTGTGCTATCGCACCCGCTGAATTACTCCAAAAAACCAGTAAAAAATACTTGGTTAATGAACAAGTTGTTTGCTGAACATCCTAAAATGGCAGAAGCGATGTTGCATCGTTCAGAGAACTACAATGAGTCCTTGGAATTTATCCGCAATCCCCCACAAGGAACCCGTGTGAGAGTGATTGCACCGCCGGATGAATTTCATGTGCAACGCTTGTCGATGCGCCAATCCGTTCTACTCGAAGGGTATGAAATGGGGCTTCACGAAGGCAGAACTCATATCACCAATCTGTCTGGTGGTTATGGTTTAAGTCGAGAAAACTGCCACTTTTGTCTTTAACTAGCAGTGATTGATAAAGTAAAAAGAAC
>NZ_JAWOWF010000474.1:0-638 GCF_033340295.1 Vibrio sp. 1401 | reverse complement strand
CTTCGTGACACCGTCACTCACAACCAAGGTAATTACGCCGCAATCATTGCTGATACAATCTCTCGCTACAAAAAAGGTGACCCAATTCTTTACTACACATGGACACCGTATTGGGTAAGTGGCGTACTTGTTCCGGGTAAAGACGTTGTATGGTTAGAGGTGCCGTTCTCGTCTCTTCCTGGTGAACGCAAAGACATCGACACCACACTAAAAAACGGCAAAAACTACGGTTTTGAAATGAACTCTATGCGCATCGTCGCGAACAAAGAGTTCACCGAGAAGAACCCATCGGCAGCGAAACTGTTCGAAATCATCAAACTGAATATCAATGATGTCAGCGCTCAAAACATGATGATGAGCCAAGGTAAAAATAGCGCGGCAGACATCGAAGCGCACGTAAATGGCTGGATTAAAGCCAACCAAACAACCTTTGATGGTTGGATTGAAGAAGCGAAGAAAGCGGCAATGTAACGCCCAAAAATCTTAAGAAACCGCTAAAGCTTTAGCGTATCTTTGGTTCCTCAGTGAGAAAATGAAAAGCCAGTCGATTATTTAGACTGGCTTTTTTATTTAGATTACTCAAAAAACATCGTATTAATATCAATTACATACCAGCACAAAACCCCAATAGGCACTGC
>NZ_JAWOWF010000473.1:0-638 GCF_033340295.1 Vibrio sp. 1401 | reverse complement strand
ATTCAAGGTACCGACAATTAATCTCGGTGCGGGTTACATGAACTATCAGTTCAGTAAAAATGACTCTTCACTCGGTCCGATATTGAATCCACTCAGTGATTCCGTGTCGGGTCTGCCACCTCAAATTGGTAACGTCACCCTAATGGATAATCAGCACGATGGCGTATTTGCAGGCGCGAGTATAGCTTGGGAGGCTGATCTGTTTGGGCGTATCGACCGCCAAGCAAACGCGGCACAAATTCATCTCGAACAAGCTCAAATTTATCAAAACGGCTTGAACACGGTGATCACGGCGGATTTGATTCATAACTACTTGCAATACCTAGGCGCAAGCGAGCGCCTTGAGTTGGCAAAATCGAACTTAGAAGATCAACGACGCACACTCGACCTCGTCGGAAAAGTCGTGCGCAGCGGCTACGGTTCTGATCTCGATTTAGCCCAAACGAAGGCCACACTTGCGGCAATGGAATCGCTCGTTCCGCAGTTAGAGATTGCCCAACAAGCGCACAAACATCGTTTAGCAGTATTGCTTGGTGAGCCGCTAACACAAGTCGAAATCCGCCTATCTAAGCAGCATAGTGTACCTGTCATGCAGGACATGGTGCCGGTCGGTTTACCTTCCGATCTATTGAAACGTC
>NZ_JAWOWF010000472.1:0-639 GCF_033340295.1 Vibrio sp. 1401 | reverse complement strand
CGTGTGGTTGGCGGTGTTCAAACTCAAATTACGGATTCTGCGTCTGTACAAACATTGTCTGTAAATGGATTACCCGCAGAAGCAGCGAAACCTCGTGGCAAAACTGCGTCTGTGCACGGCGGTGCAACCGTAGAAGCGGAGCCGGGGCTGAATGCGATCATCGTTCGTGATACCCAAGCAAGACTGCCGTTGTATCGCAAGCTGGTCGCTCAGCTCGATCAGCCACAATCTCGTATCGAGGTTGCGTTATCTATTGTGGACATCAGCGCAAACGATTTACGTCAGCTCGGTGTGGATTGGCGCGCGGGTGTATCGGTTGGAAACAACCGCATTGTCGACATCAAAACAACCGGCGACGTTGATAACGGCGATGTCACATTGGGCAGTGGTCAGAGTTTCAAGTCCTTGTTGGATTCGACCAACTTGAACTACTTGTTGGCACAAATTCGTTTATTGGAATCGAAAGGCAGTGCGCAAGTCGTTTCCAGACCAACGCTGCTCACGCAAGAAAACGTCGAAGCGGTGCTAAACAACAGCAGCACTTTTTACGTCAAATTGGTTGGCAAAGAGACGGCGGCTTTGGAAGAAGTGACGTATGGCACCTTGTTGCGCATTGTGCCTCGTATCGTCGGCGACAGA
>NZ_JAWOWF010000471.1:0-639 GCF_033340295.1 Vibrio sp. 1401 | reverse complement strand
ATCACTGCCCGTTATCCCTGCGGCAATATCTGCCATCATTTTTAGTGTGGTGTCGTCTACAGCCCAGCAAGTGGACTCCAACCAACCCAACGCCAACATTCGTTTCATTTACTGCCTCATTGAATACAACAGCGATACAAACCGCTGAAACGTGACGATCTAAAGATCACGCTGGCCGTTGGCATCAACGCCGCCATTACAGCGCCATTTTTCACAGCAAAGCGGGGCATTTCGTCACCTTAAAACCCTTGTCAGCTCTGGGATTCGTCACCTTGGTGGCTAGAGTCGTGCTGACGACCATGTAAAATCCGAAAAATAGCCAAACCCCGCGAGCCTGCCGCCCGTGGTAAGCTTTCTTTCTCTCAGGGTCCCCCGTGTTTCCTAGGCTCACAGCCTGATCGCCTCGCCAGCCCTTGCAGAATAAGGGTTTCCCACTCATTCAGCCGCCGCCGAACTGCCCAACACGGGCCAGCCCTCGCGCCTGCTTATATTGTCTACTGTGTTAATCCTGTTTATTTGCCTGCTTGCCTTGTCCTGTCTGGGTTTGTGCGGTCTGGGTCATTTCAACGATCTTCAAATTGTCGTGGTCTTTGAAGTGTTGGAAGAAAGCACGGGCTTTTGTGGTCAGCCATTGGTGGT
>NZ_JAWOWF010000470.1:0-640 GCF_033340295.1 Vibrio sp. 1401 | reverse complement strand
AAATACAAATCTCTTTTATTAAATATAAACGAGATTCGTTCTTGCTTTTATTTGTGTATTAGATAATTATGTTTTTCTAATCTGTTAATGTCCATACAGCATAGCCCGCCCAAAATTAACGCAATTTTTCTTCATTATTTTTCCTGTTTTATTTTGTTGAATATTCACTCTTTCTAAATTAATTAATTACATTAATTTAAACGTTTGCTTCGCGTTTTTTCGGGTAATTTTCTCGCCATTTATCAGAATTTATTTTTACCCTTAATATAGTAGTAAATACTTAAGTAATAAAGTCATCAACAATAGGGATAGCGATTAATAAAACATCGTATTATTATCTCGCCCCTTGAGATGTAACAAATTATTACTAAAAATGAACAGAAATTATTATTTGATTTTTCTTGCTGCTTTACTTGCTGGTTGCGGTGGAGGAGGTGACTCCAAGCCGAGCAATACAAGCTCTCCCACTTCTCTCACGAAGCAGAGTCGTCCACAGCTGATTGTTGAAGATGCCTCGTTGCAGTTTGAGGGTGTGGGAACCATCACTCAGACACTATTGAGCAACGTTCGCGGCTCAGTATCTTACCAAGTCATTGATTCAAATCCGCCGAATGTGGTGAGAGTGAATGATTCGGGAGTA
>NZ_JAWOWF010000469.1:0-641 GCF_033340295.1 Vibrio sp. 1401 | reverse complement strand
CTTTACCCCAGTTGACCACACCGAGTCATTCCCTCGTTCCGAGCGAAGGCCTCGATGCGGTTTCATGTTTGAGAGTGTTGCTATGTCCGAGCCACGAATTAAAGAAATTAAGATCAGAGTGACGGCTTTAGAGCATGAAGCGTTATTGCTGCGAAGCTCTAAACCTCGACTTGCTGAGTGGATGCGATCGCATTGTCTCGATGCGCCCGTTTCCCGTGCTCATGCCGTGCCTAAAGTTGACCCTAAGTTGCTTCGTCAGTTAGCCGGTATGGGTAACAATCTCAATCAAATTGCTCGAGCGATTCATTCCCAAGACTGGAAGCCGGTGGATCGTATTCAGGTTGTCTCTGCTTTGATGAACATTGAACGAACGTTGCAAGATTTAAAACGGGAGTATTCCCGTTCATGATTGTTAAATTTCACGCTCGTGGTGTCGGTAAAGGCTCTGGTCCGGTTGATTATTTACTTGGTAAGCAGAGAGATCGAGAGGGTGCCACACTCGATAGAGGCTCACCAAGTGAGGTTCAAGAGCTGATAGATTCGAGTCCTTATGCAAAAAAATACACGTCTGGTGTGCTGTCCTTTGAAGAATTCGATCTCCCTAGAGAGGCCAAAGATCACATCATGTCGAGTTTTGAAAA
>NZ_JAWOWF010000468.1:0-642 GCF_033340295.1 Vibrio sp. 1401 | reverse complement strand
TGAAACTCAGTATATTGTTTAATAATTATTCAATTTCGGACGACTTGGTTTTCTGTCCGAATTACGCAACAAAGCCAATATGAGCCGGGATCAAAGCCGGACGCTTTCGGTCTTTTAACTGCTTATTCCAAGCATCACCAAATATTGAGCCTAAAAATAGATGTCCAGCGAGCAAAGCGAGAGAGTAAACATCATCTTGCGGTTCCGCGATGCCAGTTTCTATATAAAGAGGGGAAGCGTAGCTCAAGCTTGCTTCTGCGTAAGGTTCTGTCTCTCCAATGTAACGAGCAGCGCCGAAATCAATGAGCTTAACGTAATCGCCTTCACTCACTAATACGTTAGATGGTTTAATATCAAGATGGCAGATACCTCTTGTATGCATAAACTCTAGAGCGCCAGCGAGTTGATACACCAACCAAGCGATGTGGTCGTGGCGGAAGCCTTTAGAAGAATGACGCTCCATTTTTTCTGCCAGTGATTCACCTTGGATCCACTCGTACATCAAATATGAGCGTTCGAATTCGTTGCCGATTTTTACAAAGTTAGCCACGCTAGGGTGTTGAGAAAGGGCTTTGTTGCGTAATTCGGACAGAAAACCAAGTCGTCCGAAATTGAATAATTATTAAACAATATACTGAGTTT
>NZ_JAWOWF010000467.1:0-643 GCF_033340295.1 Vibrio sp. 1401 | reverse complement strand
CAAACGCAAAGAGCAAGCTCGCAATCAGGTTGCGTTTTTGCTTCTCACGCGTGGCGATGATCATGATGTTTTCCGTCTCGCCTTCTACGCCGTAGTTTTCTGAGCGGTTGTCACCGTGGCCATCGCGGTTCTCTTCGCCATTGGCTTCGTTATGTTTGTGCTTGTAAGAGACTAAATCTTGCAGCGTGAAGCCATCGTGGTAAGTGATGTAATTTACCGTGAGTTTGTATGGCCAGTTGGCGGCGCTGTAGATATCGCGAGAACCCATAAGGCGAGTGGCAAACTCTTTCAAATAGCCTTGATCACCACGCCAAAAACTGCGGGAAATATCGCGCAGCTTGTCGTTACATTCGTTCCAACCAAATGGGAAGTTACCAACTTGATAGCCATTAGGGCCAATATCCCACGGCTCGGCAATCAATTTGGTTTCACGCAAAATCGGGTCTTGAGCGACGGCTTTGAAAAATGCCGCTTCCGGGCTGTAATCATCCCCTTGACGTCCCAACGTGGCGGCCAAATCAAAACGGAAACCGTCGATTTTGAATTCGCTAACCCAGTAACGCAGCGTGTCCATAACTAGGTTTAATGCGGGTTGATAGGTGAGATCGACCGTGTTGCCACAACCAGTGTAGTTGGCAAAGTG
>NZ_JAWOWF010000466.1:0-643 GCF_033340295.1 Vibrio sp. 1401 | reverse complement strand
TCGGTTGGTGGCGCAAATGATACGTACATCGACTTTCATCTCTTTCGTGCCGCCAAGCGGGGTGTAAGTGCCCGTTTGTAAGAAGCGCAGTAGCTTTTTCTGCATTTCCAGTTCCATTTCACACAGCTCGTCGAGAAATAGCGTCCCACCGTGCGCCAATGTTGCCGCGCCTTTTCTGTCTGTGGTTGCGCCAGTAAACGCCCCTTTAACGTGACCGAAAATCTCACTTTCCATCAAATCTCGTGGTATCGCACCACAGTTTATGGCGATGAAAGGTTTGTCTCTGCGATCACTTTGGCGATGAACGGCTTCGGCGCACACTTCTTTACCCGTGCCACTTTCACCGACGATAAAGACGCTGGCCGAGGTTGGTGCGACGGCATCTATCGTTTTGTATACCGCTTGCATCGGTAGGCTTGAGCCAATGAAGCCATGATAGTTGTGGCGATCGAAGGTAGACTGAATGTTTTCTACCAAGTCTTCCAATTTGGCTCGTTTTAGATGCAGTGCTACAGAGGTTTTAAGACGGTCGGCATTGATGGGTTTTTCTAAGAAGTCTTCAGCGCCTTTTTGTATCAAGTTTACGGCTAAGTCGACGCTACCGTGTGCAGTGGCGATGATGACCGAAGTGGGAATATCATTT
>NZ_JAWOWF010000465.1:0-644 GCF_033340295.1 Vibrio sp. 1401 | reverse complement strand
GTGCAATTCACAAAGTATCTTCCCGTTCTCATAAGCCCTTTATGTCGATTAACTGCCGCGCTTTGAATGAGCAACGTTTCCAAGCGGAAGTCTTTGGTATTGCTGCGGATGCTGAGATGGGCCCAAGTCTGTTGGAGCAAGCAGATGGCGGTACTGTGTTGTTTAATGACATTCTGACCATTTCGAAAGACCAGCAAATGAACCTGTTAAGGTTTTTGCAAGAGGGCACGATTGAAACGCGCGAAGGTGTGAAGAATGTGAATGTGCGTATTCTTGCTGCTAACTCGTCAGACGTAGAAAAAGCTTTGATTGATGGCGACTTCAACGAAGAGTTGTACCATTACATCAATGTACTTCGTATCAACGTACGAAGCTTGAAAGAGCGCGCGAGTGACATTGCACTGTTAGCTCGCTTCTATCTGCAAGAGTTCTCTAAAGAGTACAACTCTCAAGCAAAAAGTTTCTCAGAGGACGCTTTGAAAGCTCTGACTCGTTACTTCTGGCCTGGTAATGTTCGCGAGTTGATGAACCAAGTTAAGCGGGCGGTGTTGAGGTCTAACAGCGTGATGATTGAAGAGCATCAGCTCGATTTGCCGCAGCGTAATGATTCAAAACGCAATTTGAAAACAATTCGTGAGAAGAGA
>NZ_JAWOWF010000464.1:0-644 GCF_033340295.1 Vibrio sp. 1401 | reverse complement strand
GAAGTCAGTAAAAAGAACGTTCTCGTTGACGTAACTGAGCGCGTCGAAAGCAACATTGAATCCCCTCTCGACTTACATCTTGGCCAAGTCATTTCACGTGGCGATAAGATGGAGTTCACCATCCAGAAATCAGTAGAGCTTGGCGTTAATACCATCACACCACTTATTTCTGAACGTTGTGGCGTAAAGCTGGATCAAAAACGTTTTGAGAAAAAGCTCGCGCAGTGGCAGAAGATTGCGATCAGTGCGTGTGAACAATGTGGTCGCAACGTAGTACCAGAAATTCGCCCAATCATGAGCTTGGAGCAGTGGTGCCAAGAAGAGTACGATGGTCTAAAGCTCAACCTTCACCCTCGTGCAAAATACTCAATCAACACCCTGCCGACACCTGTAGAGAAAGTGCGTCTTCTGATCGGCCCTGAAGGCGGTTTGTCGTCAGAAGAGATCGACATGACTCGCGAATACCAATTTGAAGAGACGCTACTCGGCCCGCGCGTTCTACGCACCGAAACTGCGGCTTTGACAGCAATTACAGCCTTACAAGTTCGTTTCGGCGATCTTGGTTAAAATGGAGAAAAATAATGATCAAACTCGGTATCGTAATGGACCCAATCTCGTCCATTAACATCAAGAAAGACTCTAGC
>NZ_JAWOWF010000463.1:0-645 GCF_033340295.1 Vibrio sp. 1401 | reverse complement strand
ACACAAACGGAAGTCGAAGAACCATAATGAAATTAAGCAATCGAGTTATCTTGCTTGTCGCACCCGTGATCATTTTGAGTGCGCTGGTATCGAGTTACATCATCTATAGCATTCAAAAAGTAACACTCATCCAGCGCGAAGATAGCTACATACAACTTCAGATGGAAAAGCTGGCGGGGCAATTTCGACAAGCCAATAGTTTTCTTAACAGCTATGCGTACACGCTGAGTAAAAGTGATGTGCTGCAGGAGTAGTTTATCAATCACGACAATCCCTACCGTGAGCGAGTGCTTTTTAGCCGCTTGGATGAAACCGCTGATGTCCTGAGTCATGGCTATAAAGGGGATGCGAGCATGGCGATCCTCGACGGCAAGCAAAATCTGCTTTATTACACCGAAAACCAATATTATGAATCGTCCGGCGTTGTTGACCCAAAGGTGCTGGAGTACATAGCAACCAGCTTCGCGGCTCGTGGTGAATACAGTCACACAGGGTTCATTTATAACTCCAGTGGCCAAAGCATCTTGTTGCGATACGAACTCATTGATAAACGAACGGGCGCACCGCCAGTTAGCTTCGATCCTAGCAACGTATTTTTTGTTGTCGTGTCCGTATCTTTAGAAGTGTTTAACGACATCAAACACG
>NZ_JAWOWF010000462.1:0-645 GCF_033340295.1 Vibrio sp. 1401 | reverse complement strand
AACCGACCAATGGTGGATGTAATCCAAATCAAACTCGACGCGTTTTTCCATCTTATCGAGCGTGTCGGTTTCGCCGCGATAGCCGTTGATTTGAGCCCAACCTGTAATGCCTGGTTTGACTTTGTGGCGCAACATGTAGCGGGCGACAATCTGACGATATTCTTCGTTGTGCGCAACGGCATGAGGACGAGGGCCAACGATTGACATAGTGCCTTGTAATACGTTGATAAACTGCGGCAGTTCGTCTAATGAGGTGCGACGTAGAAAACCGCCAAACGGAGTAATACGAGGGTCGTTTTTCGTGGCTTGCTTGATGTTTGGGCCTTGATCCATCGTCGTCATCGAGCGGAACTTCCAAACTTCGATTTTTCGACCGTCCAAACCATAACGATGCTGCTTAAATATTACAGGGCCTTTTGACGTCAACTTAATACCAATGGCGATAGCAAGCAGGATTGGTGATATCAACACTAAGATAATGCTAGAGAACAAAATGTCTTCGAAGCGTTTAATCCAGGATGAAACGCCAGCAAAAGGCGTATCGAACACGCTGAGAGTTTGAACTTGACCAATTTGATCCCAGCGAGAATGGAGCAGGTTGTAAGTAAAGAAATCCGGGATCAGATAAGTGTTCGCTGTGGTGTC
>NZ_JAWOWF010000461.1:0-645 GCF_033340295.1 Vibrio sp. 1401 | reverse complement strand
AGCTTTATCCCGTAGTGTTGTTGAATTAGGGGCTGAAGTAGGGCGAGTATCGCATACAGCCCCAAAACGCCGGTGACGATACCTGCTGCTGTGAGTAAACTCGCTTCACTAATGAGCAGAGAAAAAACGTGGCGCGGGCGCGCTCCCATAGCGCGTAAAATGGCCATTTCTCGACGTCGTTCTTGTAAGCTGGTCAGTAGGCTGCTTAACATGCCGAGTAAACCCGCGATAACCACAAAACCAGAAACCGCCATCAAGGCCTGTTCTGCGACAGACATCATGCCCCACAATTCGTGTAGCGCGACACCGGGCATAATTGCACTGAGAGGTTCTTTCGGGTAGTTGTTGATCTGCCTTTGCAACGCAAAAGTTTGAATGCGCGATTTCAAGCCCACAAGCATGGCAGTGATCTGTTTTGGTTGAAAATCCCTTTCTTGTAATACCTTGGCATCCGGTGTTGGGCCCAAGCGTGCACCACTTTCCCAACCGACATGAATGGCTTCGATCGCCTCTAACGAGACGTGAACAGTCTTATCTACTGGGGTGCCAGTTGGAGCTAAAATACCAACAACTTTGCATGGCAGTTTATCGTGACGGCTGAAGACAACATCGCTGATACCATGGGCAATGATGATTTCACTGCCT
>NZ_JAWOWF010000460.1:0-646 GCF_033340295.1 Vibrio sp. 1401 | reverse complement strand
TCCGCGTTGACGCAACGATGACCATTAATGAGTTTCTGGACAAACACAAAGACACACCGTTCTCACGTCCGCTGGTATACAGCGAGCAGAAAGACAACATCATCGGCTTTGTGCATCGTCTAGAACTGTTTAAGATGCAGCAATCAGGCAGTGGTCAGAAACAACTCGGTGCGGTCATGCGTCCAATCCAAGTGGTTCTGAACAATACAGCGCTACCAAAAGTATTCGATCAAATGATGACGCACCGCCTACAACTGGCACTTGTGGTCGACGAATACGGCACCGTGCTTGGCCTTGTGACACTAGAAGACATCTTTGAGCACTTAGTTGGTGAAGAAATCATCGACGAAGCCGACAAGAGCACCGACATGCAAGAACTGGCCTACCAACGCTGGGAAAGCTGGAAAGAAATGCACGGCGTAATCGAAAGCCGCGATGACGACGAAGAGTTAGAAAAACAAAACGTTGAGCCAGAAACACAAGAGCCAACAAAACCAGACTCAAAAGAATCGTAACCACGTTTCCAACAAAAAAGGCATCCCACGGGATGCCTTTTTCATATTCGCTTTCGCATTACAGTGCGATGCCGATGTTGCTCACGGCTTCTTCGCGTAGTTCTTCACGCAAGTCTTTGATCAAGTTGATA
>NZ_JAWOWF010000459.1:0-647 GCF_033340295.1 Vibrio sp. 1401 | reverse complement strand
AACGGTATCGGCTTCGCCATCAGGAGATGGCAGCACGTTTGCGACCATGGCTTGCAGACCAACACCATACACATGACTGTGCGGATCAACAAAGCCAGGCAACATAGTTTTGCCTTTTAAGTCGACCAACTGTGTTTTACCGAACTTGTGTTCCATCGCTCCATCTTTGCTGCCGACATAAATGATTTTCTCGCCTAATGTCGCGACGGCTTCGGCGTACTCTGGCTTATCGCCTGCCATGGTTAGGATGTCGCCACCATAATAAATTTTGTCTGCGGCGGTTACTTTGAGTGGCTCGGCGACGGCTTCTACTTCTTTCGCTTCTTCAGAAAAACACCCCGTTAAAGCAAGCCCAGAGAGGGCAATAGGGATCCAGTTTTTGTTCATCGGTCATCTCCATACAGAGTAAGTTTTTTGCCTATTGCTCCCATCTCAATGAGTTTGAGAACTCAATAGGTCACATTCACTTTAGTTCATATTGAAGGAGGATTATCAACAAGATTAAAGACTTTCAATCAAGCGCAAGTGATACCTACCGATGAATATCAAAAATGTTACATTTTTCCATTTCATAAACGATTCTGGACTTAGGCAATGTGACCCATAACGAGGTTCTATGGTTAAAAAGTCGGCATGATAAGTCCACG
>NZ_JAWOWF010000458.1:0-647 GCF_033340295.1 Vibrio sp. 1401 | reverse complement strand
GGCTGAGTGAGAGAGCGTTCACCGCCGCATTTTCGGTGTTCGCTACATCTTGACCGCACGAGGGTATACAATACCCGCAAATTTGAGCACTCAAGAGACTGGATGATGGAATTTAAGGTTGATACCCACACGCATACTTACGCGAGTGGTCATGCGTATAGTACGTTGATTGAAAACGCAAAGTCGGCAAAAGAGAACGGGTTAACCATGTTTTGCACGACGGACCATGCGGAGTCGATGCCGGGTGCGCCTCACTACTGGTTTTTCTCCAACCAAAAAATTCTGCCTCGTTTTCTTGAAGGTGTTGCCATCGTTCGCGGAGTGGAATCCAACATACTTAACATTGAAGGTGAAATTGATATTCCGCCAAGCGTCGATCGCAATTTGGATTGGGTTATTGCCAGTTTCCACGAGCCCGTTTTTCCACCTGCCAATAAAGAAGCACACACTGAAGCGCTGATAAATGTCATCAAAAGCGGTCGCGTTGATGCGTTAGGGCATTTGGGGAACCCGAACTTCGACTTCGATTTTGAACAAGTGCTGAGGTGCGCTAAAGAGCACAATGTAGCGATAGAAATCAATAACACCACGCTCAAAGGCAACAGCCGTGTTGGCAGTGTGGATCGTTGCCATGAAATTGCGCAAAT
>NZ_JAWOWF010000457.1:0-647 GCF_033340295.1 Vibrio sp. 1401 | reverse complement strand
ATAGTAAGAAAATTCGATGAAAAAGGCTGTTAAAAAAATATCCAGTAAAAAGATAATAACGATAAGCGCAATAATCGTTTCTATTTATTTAGCGATACTTATTGTTGTTACAAGTCTTGGACAGAATAAATTAAAAGACTCTCAATATAGAGAGCTGGATTTAAAAGTAAAAAGCTATGCAAGCACACTAGACAACTTATTTACTATCGCAAGTGAAGACGTAGATAATTTATCGAGTGACAAAACCGTTCAAACTTTTTTTGCAAACTTAGCATCTGGTATGTCGATGGAATATGGCCTAGGTGCAAGTTTAATCAACTTAAAACGTAGATTTGATGAGAAGATTGACGGCAAGTTGATCAACAGTAGCAACATCTACAACAAGTTAACGCTGGTGGGCAGTGACGGAACAACCATTGTCACGACTGGCCCAAAAGATCTCAAGCCAATGGATATTCATGATTTGATGACCCAACACGGGCATCCGGAAGAAGTTTGTGCCACTCGTGATGGTGACAACATTCGGATTCAAGTGATTAAGCAAGTCAAATTTTCTGGGAAACCAGTGGCTTTTTTAATTGCGGACATCAATAAAGATATTGTTATTGAGCAATTAACCAATCAAGAGCACGAAGACAGCTACAGTC
>NZ_JAWOWF010000456.1:0-648 GCF_033340295.1 Vibrio sp. 1401 | reverse complement strand
GTCTTCGAATCGAGTTGCGTTATCAACAAAGAACGCACCGCGGTAGTTTAGTGAAAACTCGCTGTAATCGTTCGCAACCCAAGTGACGATGCCTTCTACATCGCTGTCGTTTTCTAGGTTGTCATAGCCTTCTATTTCGACGTCAGAGGCGACAAAAGTACCCCCTTCCATTTTGCCTTCCGCTTCTACCCATTGACCTACTTTTAGTTGGTCAACACTGTGGTAAGACACGGTGATGTTTGCGCCCAGTTTGAAGGTGCTTTGGTTTGCATCAATGCTTGCGATTCGGCCTTCAATTTCGCACATGTCGCCTATGCTTGGGTAGTGGTCAACGTCAATTTCCACCACAGATAAGACTTTGTAGCCAGCATCAGCAGTTGGAAGTGAAGACACCATCACCCATTCACCTAAATCGATCTCGTTACTTAAGCCATCAAACTGCAGTTCTACACCATTTACGGAGAAGGTTTTCTTTGCGTAATCAATGGCAGTCACTCGACCAGTAATGGTTGGTTCTAGTGACACAACGGCGTGGGCATCTGCTGTTTTTTGGATGTTTTCATCCACTTTTACCATCATATTTGGTTGCACGACAGTCAACGCTAATGGAGTGTTACCGTAAACTACCTTTGAAACGCGGTAAGTATA
>NZ_JAWOWF010000455.1:0-648 GCF_033340295.1 Vibrio sp. 1401 | reverse complement strand
TTTACGAATTTAGCCCTAAAAAAAGGCTCTCAAAGTAGAGAGCCTTTTCTATTTTATCTTTAATAGATGTTCGCACTTTTGTTTAAGAGTGGGCCAACGGCAGAGTTGCTTCGCGTAGCCATTCTTTTACTTCGCCTTCAACAAGCGGGCTGATTTGTTCCCATACTTTTTGATGGTAGTCGTTCAACCAAGCAAGTTCTGGACGAGTCAGCATATCGACATTGATGTTACGTTTATCGATTGGACAGCGCGTCAATGATTCGAATGATAGAACAGGGAAGTCACCGTTAGTCGGTGTTTCAACTACGAGCTCTAGGTTTTCGATACGGATACCGAACGCATCTGCACGGTAGTAGCCAGGCTCATTTGATAGCACCATGCCTTCAGTTAGCGGCACATCAATTTGTTTCTTCGAGATACTTGCCGGGCCTTCATGCACACTCAAAAAGGGACCTACACCGTGGCCAGTGCCGTGGGCGTAGTCATAACCTTCGGCCCAAAGATGTTGGCGAGCCAATGTATCGATTTGGTCACCCCGAGTACCTTTCGGGAAGCGGGCACGTGCCACACCGATATGACCTTTCAGCGCGAGAGTGAACTGCTTGATCATTTCTGCTGATGGCTGACCAATCGCGATGGTGCGTGTAA
>NZ_JAWOWF010000454.1:0-648 GCF_033340295.1 Vibrio sp. 1401 | reverse complement strand
ATATCAAAACGACGCCAAACTTTATGTTCCCGTTTCCTCGCTAAACTTGATCAGCCGTTACTCTGGCGGCGCTGAAGAAACGGCTCCTCTGCACAAACTTGGCGGTGAAGCGTGGTCGAAAGCACGTCGAAAAGCAGCTGAGAAAGTACGCGATGTTGCAGCAGAGCTACTTGATGTATACGCGAAGCGTGAGCTAAAACCGGGCTTTAAATTTGCCTTGGATCGTGGCCAATACGCGACCTTCAAGGCAACATTCCCGTTTGAAGAAACCGATGATCAAGCCATGGCAATCAACGCGGTACTTTCCGATATGTGCCAAGCAAAAGCCATGGATCGCTTGGTGTGTGGTGACGTTGGTTTTGGTAAAACAGAAGTTGCCATGCGTGCGGCCTTTGTTGCTACGGACAACAGCAAACAAGTTGCCGTACTCGTGCCAACAACCCTGCTTGCTCAGCAGCATTTTGAAAACTTCCGTGACCGCTTCGCGAACTTGCCAATCCGAGTCGAGGTGCTTTCTCGCTTTAAATCAGCCAAAGAGCAAAAAGTGATTTTGCAAGATGTTGCGGATGGCAAAGTTGATATCGTCGTCGGTACGCACAAATTGCTCTCCAGCGACATCAAATTCAAAGATTTGGGTTTGTTGATTGT
>NZ_JAWOWF010000453.1:0-649 GCF_033340295.1 Vibrio sp. 1401 | reverse complement strand
GTGGTAGTACGAATACTCTACTGTGTCTGCAATCATGGCCGAGATAAGAGGGTTGGTCATCATAAAGATGCCAGTAATCACCGCTAACCACGCCATCACGACCGTTGGATTATCATAGCCAGTAAAATAGAACCCAATGCGAGCGATGATCTCTAAAACACACAGCGCAATAAAGATGTCACGTTTTTTGAAACGCTTTGTCAGCACAGGCGTAGCCAAACATGCGATCGCACTTACCAAAGTGATGGTACCAATCAGAGAGACTAACCCTGCATCTCCCATGTTGTATGTGAAGAAGAAAATGTACAGGCCATTCACTAGATTGAAAAACACATTCATGAAAAACGCTGCCAGAATAAAAAACAACGGCTTATTTTTACGAACGGCTTGAAAGGTTTGTTTTAGCGTGACTTTTTCGCAGCTCTTCGTCGAGATGCGTTCTTTGGTGTTGTAAAAACCGTTCAGCATGAAGAACAAACCCGCAATCATCAACACAATCACAGCTGGTAAGTAACCCTGATCTGCGCGGCCATCAGCGAAGTAAGCGCTCAGTTTCGGGAACACAACCAAAGTCGCACCAATACCCGCATTCACCCCTAACATGGCACAAGTTGCCGCTTTTGCTCGCTCTTGTGGTTCATCCGTCATA
>NZ_JAWOWF010000452.1:0-649 GCF_033340295.1 Vibrio sp. 1401 | reverse complement strand
TATTGCGTTGCTCACCCCTTAACAGGGCGTTAGAGCACTCCTAGTAAAGTAACATAGAGTTAACAAAATAATGTTAGATAAATTAGTTGGTAAGGTTATTAATTTCAAAGCGGTCACTAAAACCAAGGTACAGTTTGAATTAAGTGAAAATAATTGTGTAATCGAACTTCAAGTATCTGATGCTTGGGTTATTAATCGTAATGATGAAGTTACTGTTGTCGGCGAGCGGGACTCAAAAACAGGTAAGTTTATTGCCTATGCTTACAATAACCACACAAAGGGAGTATTTGGTAAGTATGATGCCCAAGTAGTAGGTGGATGGTTGTTTGTTGTTATTGGGCTATTCTTTTTTTGGGCTATTTTTCCACTGTTCTTACATGTTCCTGCAGGAATCAAACAGATTTCGCTTGGGAAAAAAGTTAACGAAGCTTTTGACTTGGTGACACAGAGCAAAGTGCTCTAACAAAGCATTTAAGAGTGATTCGCAACGCGTGACTCTGTAACGAAAATCACCTCCCCCTATTGATTAATGTATACCAATTTCATAGAACCACTTGAAGATGTATACATTAATCAGAATCCAAATTTATGCCTGAGCCACACTCAAAATCGGTGTCTATTATTGCTATTATGGTAATTCCGTAAGTTA
>NZ_JAWOWF010000451.1:0-649 GCF_033340295.1 Vibrio sp. 1401 | reverse complement strand
CTTTACCTACAAGAAGCAAAAGGTTACTCACTGATTGACGCTGGCTTCGCAATGTCTACATACCCTATCGCGGGTCTAGCAGGTGCAATCCTATCAGGCATCATCTCTGACAAGGTGTTCAACTCTAACCGCCATATCCCGACTCTACTTTACGGATTGGCGAACATCGGTGGCATGTGCTTGATGTTCTTCGGCCCAGATAACCGCATCGTTGACGCAGTAGCACTAGGTATGATCGGTTTCGCTATCGGTGGTCTGGTTGTGTTCCTTGCAGGTCTAACTGCTTGTGACTTGATGCCTAAGAACGCAGTTGGCGCAGTGAAAGGCTTCATCGGTCTGTTCTCTTACATCGCCGCTTCTGGTCAAGAGTTAGCGTCAGCTTCTCTAATCAAAATCACAGAGGTTGATGGCGTAACTAAATACGACTTCTCTCAAGCGCAATATTTCTGGCTGGCTGCTGGTGTGATTTCTCTACTTCTTGCTCTAACAGTTTGGAATGCGAAGAAAGTGGTTGATATCGACCCAGTTGAAGAAAAAGAGCTAGAAGCTCGCCCTAGTCACTAATCCTGACTAAAGCGGGAGGCAACTCCCGCTTACTTCCTCAATGTCTTAAGTTCTTTTGCAAAGAGTGCTTACGAGATTGATAGAA
>NZ_JAWOWF010000450.1:0-649 GCF_033340295.1 Vibrio sp. 1401 | reverse complement strand
CAGGTAAAGGCACTAATCAAAACTTGCGAAAGCACGATAAAACCGCTCTCTTGTAGCTGCTAGAGGGAGAACTGCGGAAAAGGAATAATTGATTAGTGTTGTGAGACTGGAATGGGGGCGTAAAGCCTTACTCACAGCGCAGGGCAGCCCGAAAGGGAAGAGACTTACCCAATCTGAAAGCGACCAAAAAGATACCCAAATCACTCATAAATTTGAGTTGAAATGGGTAGGGGTCGGCGCAGCCGAAAGGGCGGAGTGCGCTAGCTTGCCTAGCCTCCTCTTTGCTCTTGCTGTCATTGTTTGATACTTCATGATTTCCCTTATTTGCATTTCTTTATCTTACTTTCTATCTTTTGTTAAGCGCATAAGCAAGGCTACACAAAGACCCCTCCACTTCGTTACTTTGTCATTGTGCCTTGTAAGGGACGCTACGCTCCCTTAACCCTAGTTAAAAGCACTCAAACTAAAGAATTGCCATGACTGAGAAGAAGAAAGTAATACGAGAAAAGTCCATCAAGATCAGAGTCACTGAGGCTGAACTTCAAGCTCTGAAAGATCGGTGTGATGGTGCGGAATTAGCTCCTTGGATGAGAGAGACTTGTCTTGGGGAACGGACTCTTAAAAGAGCCAATGTTCCTAAAGTAGACCC
>NZ_JAWOWF010000449.1:0-650 GCF_033340295.1 Vibrio sp. 1401 | reverse complement strand
TTTCAGTGTTTCCGCCGCACGAGCCGATGCTTTCTCCGCGCCTTGCTTCATCACTTCATCCATAAACGCGCGATCTGCGCGAATACGACGGTATTCTTCTTGAATTGGCTCAAGCATCGCAACAACCGCTTCACCCACGTCTTTCTTGAATGGGCCATACATTTCAACGCCTTTGTATTTCGCTTCAATCTCTTCAAAGCTCATGCCTGTCGCTGCAGAGTAAAGACCCATTAGGTTTGCAATACCCGCTTTGTTTTCAACATCATGGCGAATGCTTGGTGGCGTTTCGGTATCGGTTTGCGCTTTGTTGATCTTCTTGATGATCGATTTTGGCTCTTCAAGCAGCGTGATAACGTTCTTACGGTTATCATCAGACTTCGACATTTTCTTCGTCGCATCTTGAAGGCTCATTACGCGCGCGTTAACCGTTGGAATGTATGGCTCAGGCACCGTGAAGATTGGGCTTTCTGGCGAGTAAATGTTGTTGAAACGCGTTGCGATATCACGCGCTAATTCTAGGTGCTGCTTCTGGTCGCTACCTACTGGCACTTGGTGTGCGCCGTAAAGCAGGATGTCTGCTGCCATTAGCACTGGGTAATCAAACAGACCCACGTTTACGTCGTTCGCGTAACGTGCAGACTTGTCTTTAA
>NZ_JAWOWF010000448.1:0-650 GCF_033340295.1 Vibrio sp. 1401 | reverse complement strand
AGCGACATCGGCGCGGTTAATGCCTGCTTGACGCATTTTGTCTTGGTTTAGAATCGGCTTGAGCACTTTGCTTTCTTGGCGCCAATCATCGCGAATGTATTTTGCATCTGGGTTTGAAGCAAAAATCGTTTTCGCTTCTGCCGCTAGTTGATGTAATACGGTTTCATCCGGACCAGAAAAACGCACCTCAACCGCGAACTTATCTTTGGTTGCCAGCTTCAGCGCTCGAAAGCGAGGTTCGGCATCCGGAAACGCCTCTTTCAGCCAATCATCCCCACGCGTTACCAAGTGGCTGATGCTCTCGTAGTCTTTGGTGTTGATCAGAATCTGCCCGTAGGCAGGGTCGAGCGGCTCAGGCTCTACCGTTACCGAGAAGCGAGGCGCACTGGTGCCGACATAGCTAGAGATACTTTCCACTTCTGGTTGTGCGACCAACCATTCTTCAACTTTGCGCATGTCTGCCGAGGTTTGTTCAATCTTGGCACCATTGGGTAGCCAGTAATCGAGAAACACAATTGAGCGATCCGACTGAGGAATAAAGTTCACGGCCACATACGGGATTGCCACGTCGGTGACTAAAATCAACGGAACCAAAGCGGCTAAAGCTTTACGCGGGTTGTCCACCGTTCAGAATACCAACTGGTTATAAC
>NZ_JAWOWF010000447.1:0-651 GCF_033340295.1 Vibrio sp. 1401 | reverse complement strand
CGATCTTAGGTAATGGAATATCCCAGCTTTCAATTGGTAAGCGTTCTACATGCTGGCAATCGTGAGCAATGCCAATCGGTTTGCCTCCTTCTCCTGTCTTGAACCAATGAGAAAGAGTGCGATCGTAGTAGCCTCCACCCATACCTAAGCGGTGTCCGATACTGTCGAAGCCGACCAAAGGCGTGCAGATTACATCTAATTGTTTGACGGGAAGAAGGTGGCGAATATCGAGCTTTGGTTCGAGAATGCGGTACTTATTGTAGACCAGTTGATCTTCATTCACGTATTGAAGAAACAATAACTGGCCTTTTGAGAACGGATGGATGACGGGTAAATACACCGACTTTCCCTGTTGCCATAACCATTCAATCAGTGTCTTCGTATCGAGTTCACCATCGGCAGAGAGATAAATGGCAATGTTCTGCGCTTGTTGGATTTCTGGAAGTTGGGCGAATTGAGTAACTAGGTCTAGCCCCGCTTGAAACTGCGTATCGCTACACAAGGCGTTGCGTTTTTCACGGATAAGTTTGCGGAAGTCTTGTCGGGAGCGTGATGATATGGATTGTGATGACATAAAGGAATACCCCAGGGTGCCGTTGAGGATTGTGGCCCTTGAACCAGCTGGTTCAAGGCGGATCAGCAATGATAACC
>NZ_JAWOWF010000446.1:0-651 GCF_033340295.1 Vibrio sp. 1401 | reverse complement strand
CGATGTTGAAGCGAAAAAAGTGTTCGATATCACCTCTGATGGACAAACCATGTCGGTATTAATGGGCGTTGGTCGCCGTTAATTTGCCAAAAAGATTAAAAAAAGCGAGCCAAGGTGCTCGCTTTTTTGTGGGTGGCATCTAAGCTGATATCGCGGTTTGAATCTCTTGTAGTATCTCTGGATTGGCAATTGCGCCTAAGTTTTCAACTTGTCGACCATTGACTACTTGCTTGACGGCAAGTTCTACCAGTTTGCCTGATCGCGTTTTCGGAATATCGCTGATGGCGAAAATGGCACTCGGCACATGGCGTGGTGAACAGGCCGATTTCAGCTGCGCTTTAATGCTGCCGATTAACTCATCATCCAACTCATCTTGGCTTTCTAATTGAACAAAAAGCCAGATCTGTTCATTTCGATCCACTTCTTTCCCAACCGCGATGGAGTCGACGATGCCATCAATAGCATTCACCTGTTGGTAAATTTCTGCGGTACCAATTCTGACGCCACCTGGATTAAGAGTGGTGTCACTACGGCCATAAAAGACAAAACCGCCAACCTCACTTTTTTCTACATCGTCGCCATGATGCCAAACATTATCGAACTTATCCCAGTAAGCGTGATGGTAACGCTCGCCTGAATCACGCCAGAACC
>NZ_JAWOWF010000445.1:0-651 GCF_033340295.1 Vibrio sp. 1401 | reverse complement strand
CGCCACTTAAAAGTCGCACAGTTGAATTACTTCGCGCTTTCTTCTTCCATTTGAGCGTTATCAACCACGTGGTTTTCACCAAGGTCGTGTGGCAGCACTAGGTTAAGAAGGATTGCCACGATACCACATAGGCTTACACCTTGTAGGCTGAACTCGCCGATACCGAAAGCCATACCACCGATACCAAATACCAGTGTTACTGCAACGATCACTAGGTTACGAGACTTGTGTAGATCAACGTTGTTTTTAATCAGCGTATTCAAACCGACGGTTGCGATAGAACCGAACAGAAGAATCATGATGCCGCCCATTACTGGCACAGGAATGGTTTGCAGAATCGCACCTAGCTTACCTACCAGCGCAAGAACAATAGCGGTAATGGCAGCCCAAGTCATGATTACAGGGTTGAAAGCTTTGGTCAGCATTACCGCACCTGTTACTTCACTGTAAGTAGTGTTTGGCGGCGCACCAACCATTGATGCTGCAATTGTCGCGATTCCGTCACCCGCGATAGTGCGGTGTAGGCCTGGTTTCTTCAGGTAGTTTTTACCCGTTACATTTGAGATAGCCAACATGTCACCCACGTGCTCTACCGCAGGAGCGATTGCAACTGGGATCATGAATAGAATCGCGTTGATGTTGAACTCAGGC
>NZ_JAWOWF010000444.1:0-651 GCF_033340295.1 Vibrio sp. 1401 | reverse complement strand
GCCTTGCTCGGCCAGCTTTTTCGCAGTTGCGGCTCCAATGCCTCGGCTTGCGCCAGTAACGATGACTACTTTATTCAAAATACGTCCTTATTTTTGTCGCGAGTAGATTTTATCGGCGTAGTGTTTGCCACCGATTTGGTATGCGTCTGGAATGACTTGAGAGAGTTCGAAGCCGCATTTTGTGAGTACGCGCTCTGATGCGACATTTCCTTCGGTCACTGTGGCTGAAAAGCGGCGGATATCGTGCGTGGTTTCTGCCCAGTGCAGCAAAGCATTAAGTGTTTCTGTGCCGAATTGCTGGCCATGAAACTCGGGCAGCAGCAAATAGCCC
The DNA here is from genome assembly GCF_033340295.1 of Vibrio sp. 1401. Taxonomy (NCBI): domain Bacteria; kingdom Pseudomonadati; phylum Pseudomonadota; class Gammaproteobacteria; order Vibrionales; family Vibrionaceae; genus Vibrio; species Vibrio sp. 1401. The sequence continues at coordinate 320 of NZ_JAWOWF010000444.1, read as the reverse complement.
ACTTCGGCTTTGTCTTCCTCTAGTACAAACCCCGTAATCCCAATAGGTTGTTGATTATTTGCATCGAGAATGGTCAAGCACAACCAATGGTCACACTCTGGTGTCCAGCTCGCTAAACGAGATTCAAACTTGTCGCGTAACACTCGCTCGTCAGGTTTATCGAAGCAGAGAGCGATGACACTCGGCTCGATATGTAAACGCTGAAATAGCGCCCAATCTTCTGCTCTGATCGGGCCCATTTTGGTTCTGGGTGTAGATATGAGAGTCGACATGCACATCCTTAATGCATCGAGTTGAATTGCCAGTCTCTCATTCTCTTA
>NZ_JAWOWF010000443.1:0-652 GCF_033340295.1 Vibrio sp. 1401 | reverse complement strand
CCTCCTTTGAATATGACGCTTGCACGCTATTTAGTCGTGGTTGCATTAAAGTCCGGGAAGATCCGTCTTCAGAAACACAAAGATGCGCTCGATATTACTGAGCTGTCAAAATTCTTAGTTCGTATTTCGCAAATGGCGGTTGAGGTACCTGAAATACAAAGACTGGATATCCATCCAGTATTGGTATCCGGAGATGACTTAACCATACTTGATGCTGATGTGACGCTTTGCAAATATGAAGGTGATGCTCAAAAACGACTGGCTATTCGCCCTTTCCCTGCTGAATTTGTTGAAACTGTGACACTGCGTGATGGTCAACCAATCCTTCTTCGTCCAATTCTTCCTGAAGATGAGCCACTCCACGCTCAGTTCATCAATAGTGTATCTAAAGAAGATCTCTATAAACGGTTCTTCTCAGAGGTTGGTGAGTTCAATCACGAAGCTTTGGCTAATTTTACTCAAATTGACTACGACCGAGAGATGGCCTTTGTCGCAGTAGCATTCGATAAAAGTGGACCGTCGATCATTGGTGTCGCGCGTGCGCTGATCACGCCAGACAATAGTGATGCTGAATTTGCGATTTTGGTTCGCTCAGATTTGAAAGGAAAAGGATTAGGAAAAATCTTGATGGAGAAGATCATCAGCTATTGCA
>NZ_JAWOWF010000442.1:0-652 GCF_033340295.1 Vibrio sp. 1401 | reverse complement strand
ACTGATCCGGCTTTTTCTAAGATTTGAATTACAGCGAAGCAATTTCTTTCTCAAGTTGATATTTGCTGTCGGTGACGATTCTCTCAAGCACTTCAACGCGTCGTTTTAACTCGCCAATTTGCTTTTTGAGGCTTTCTTGCTCTTCTTGGCTCATCGTATTTCGCTCAGAAATCTCTAACGCTCGAACTTCTTTACGATGATTTAAGATCAACTTGACGATCCCGCCTCCAAAAATGGCACCAAACACAATGGCGACAACCAATACATCAGCAATAGATTCCATTCTTTATATTCCTCTAGATAATGCTCAAATATAAGTTACGCATTTGTTACATGAATATCAAATAACACCTTGATTAAATGTAATGTTTCATTGAAATTTGCATGTTCTGTATCAAAATCACAGGACGACGTTACTTAACGCCCACCCAAACCGAGACTGAACCACCATTGACAGGAAATTCTGCCCAGCCATTGGCATCGGTCCAAACTTCTTCAGTTCGGATACCCAGCTTGTCGACATAGCGCGTGCTTGGCTTACCGGTATACATCCATTTTGTGCCGCCCGGTCCATCACTCATGATCACCGCCATTGAGTTTGGATGTTCAGCATCGCCCTCTCGGGTCCAGCCAATCACATCCCAATGGTCGA
>NZ_JAWOWF010000441.1:0-653 GCF_033340295.1 Vibrio sp. 1401 | reverse complement strand
AGATCATGATCCGCGCCGCCCACATCGCCCATCTGCGCCGGGAAAGCCCATTCGACGGCGGCATGCCACCCACACCGCCGACGATCTTGCGCGAGCGGCTGCTGGCCCAGCAGCAGGCCCGTGTCGAAGAACTCCGTCATGCCAAGTACGAAGGCATCCTGGACGGCAATTCAGCCATCACCGTTCTGCACGGTGAAGCGCGTTTCAAGGACGACCAGAGCCTTATCGTTAGTTTGAACGAGGGTGGCGAGCGCGTCGTGATGTTCGACCGCTGCCTGGTCGCCACGGGTGCCAGTCCGGCCATGCCGCCGATTCCGGGCCTGAAAGAGTCACCCTACTGGACTTCGACCGAGGCCTTGGTCAGCGACACCATTCCCGAACGCCTAGCCGTGATCGGCTCGTCGGTGGTCGCGCGGGAACTGGCGCAAGCCTTCGCCCGGCTGGGCAGCCAGGTCACGATCCTAGCTCGCAACACGCTGTTCTTCCGCGACGACCCGTCCATCGGCGAGGCCGTCACAGCGGCCTTCCGTGCCGAAGGGATCAAGGTACTGGAACACACGCAAGCCAGCCAGGTCGCGCATGTGAACGGCGAATTCGTGCTGACCACGGGACACGGGGAAGTACGTGCCGACAAGCTGCTGGTCGCTACCGGA
>NZ_JAWOWF010000440.1:0-653 GCF_033340295.1 Vibrio sp. 1401 | reverse complement strand
TTCTCCTTTATTGCTTGGTTTTGCCTTGATCGCGTTGGTGATATTGGCGTGTATCGCGTTTATCATGCAGCAGAAGAAGAGTCGCGATATCAGTATTACTGGCGTGGTTAGCTTGTTGGTGACGTTTGTGTTGGGCAGTTTAGCTGTGTCGGGAGAAGCGGTGCTTGCGGCATCTGCAGCTGTGATTACCGCAGTGGTGCTCGACAACAAACGAGAACTTCACCAAGCGTTGCAAAAATTACAGGAATACGAGCTAGATGCAGCGCTCCGGTTGCTGATTATCTCCATCGTGTTATTGCCGCTTCTTCCAAATCAATCCTATGGCCCTTGGAACGCTCTTAACCCTTACGAGATTTGGTGGATGGTCGTGTTGATTGCCAGTATTTCGTTTGTGGGCTATTTCGCAATCAAAATCGGTGGGGCGAAACGTGGCATATTGTTCACCTCCATTTTTGCAGGTTTAAGTTCTTCGACGGCGTTAACGCTGCAGTTTTCCCATCTTTCTCGGGAGCAAGCCAATATCAGCCCATTGCTTGCTAGTGGCATACTCTTGAGTTGCGGCACCATGTTTCCTCGGCTGTTGATTATTCTGTTTGTTATTAATCCTCAACTTGTCTTGTTATTATGGCCAATTGTGATGGCCATGATGGCGG
>NZ_JAWOWF010000439.1:0-653 GCF_033340295.1 Vibrio sp. 1401 | reverse complement strand
CATTAATACTAAAAATATAAACAGCAAAAATGATTTATAAATTTGTTTCACAATCCCACCTTAACCTTTATTCTTGAGCGCTAATTCGTAGTGCTTAGCAAAATCTTCTAAATAAAATGGAGACTCTTTATTGACAAGTTCATCTGTTAATTGGCTATGAATACCTTCAAAGCGCTTCCAACTCTGAGCATATTTTCTTGCTGGAATAACCTTGTTAATTACATTGTCTTTAGCCAATGCATCTGAATAAATAGTATTAGGTTCAACGAGAGACATGACACTCGATACCGTACCCGCGACTCCTTGCATTAAAGCCTGCTCATGATTTTCAATATCGTTAAATGCTTCTTTTATTGCGGCATTAGGCTTTAAAAAACTTGACGTTTGACGGTTATACAAATTGTGGATTGCATCTTCCAAATTTGCTGAAAACTTAAGTGGATTATTTTCAGACTTTCTAAATGCAGTATGGTTGACGCGATTGGTTTGTTTAAATACAGCCCGATTGTGAAGAGTCTCCATTAGCCCAATAAGCATGAGAGAAAACGACTGACCTAATTGTTCAAACCACTGCTCTCGATTTTGGCTTGGTACCATATTGGGGTCGATCCCCATGCCATAAATGAAGGCTTCCAGTTCACCTCGATGCACTG
>NZ_JAWOWF010000438.1:0-654 GCF_033340295.1 Vibrio sp. 1401 | reverse complement strand
ATCATCTCTGGCAAAAAGTGTTTAGAACGATGAAACTGACCACCACGAAAGCCCGGCACGGCTTGATCGTCATCCTTACCAATGTCCAGTAATAAACCTTCGACCAAACCCATTGGGTCGATCAAGAAAGAGCGAATAATAGAGGGATATAGACTCTTAAAATCCAGCACTAAAACTGAGTCATAAAGGTTAGGGATAGAGTCCATTACGTAACCGGCGGGACTCGCAATCCAGTTTTCAGGGTGCAAATGGGGTGCGACGTAACCTGGTTGATGAATTTGTGGCAAGTAAAGATTGGTGAACGCCGCGACTGAGCCTCCGACGCGATCCAACTCAACCCCCGTCAACCTCGACCGTTCAATAGCAAACGCGAGGAGATGAGTATGCTCGAAGATTTTGTTTACCAGCACGCAATCTTGCAGGTTGTATTTGGCAAGTGAAGGCTTATCGGAGCGATACATGCGATTGATTTCGTCCATACGGTCATGCACGTTATGGATCTCTTTGCCTTCACCGAGTAATTCTTGTGAAACCGATTCTAATGACCAAGACCGAAAGTGATAAGTCGCGGTTTTTAGTGTATCGATGCCATCGAGTACTACACGTCCGGGAATTGAGATAAACCCCTGTTGGCTTTGGGATGAGCTACGAAAG
>NZ_JAWOWF010000437.1:0-654 GCF_033340295.1 Vibrio sp. 1401 | reverse complement strand
GTCTTGCGACATTGCACTGCAAATCGCTCAAGCGATCGATATCCCTTACCGCCAAGGCTTCGTGAAAAACCGTTACGTGGGGCGTACGTTTATCATGCCTGGTCAGCAACAACGTAAGAAATCAGTGCGTCGCAAGCTAAACGCTATCCGCTCTGAGTTCAAAGATAAGAACGTGTTGCTGGTGGATGACTCTATCGTCCGCGGTACGACATCAGAACAGATCATTGAGATGGCTCGCGACTCCGGCGCGAAGAAAGTGTACATGGTGTCTGCTGCACCAGAAGTTCGCTTCCCTAACGTTTACGGTATCGATATGCCGAGCGCGACAGAGCTGATTGCTCATGGTCGTGACAACGAAACCATTTGTAAACAGATTGGTGCGGATGCGCTTATTTACCAACGTCTAGATGACTTAGTTGAAGCGGTAGGCTTAGGTAACCAAGATATCACGCAGTTCGATACATCTGTATTTAATGGTGAATACGTAACTGGCGATATCGATCAACAATACCTCGACTTCCTAGATGGTTTGCGTAATGACGATGCAAAAACGCAACGTGAAATTCAGCAAGATCTAGCGAACCTAGAACTGCACAACGAAGGCGCGTAAACCAGCGTCATCATTATCGGGATAAAAAAAACCAGAGCCTAGGC
>NZ_JAWOWF010000436.1:0-655 GCF_033340295.1 Vibrio sp. 1401 | reverse complement strand
AACGTCTCTTTGGTGAGTACGTGTCCTGGGTTTTGGACAAAGTGGGTCAACAGCGCGAACTCGGTTGCGGTTAGATCCAGCAATTGTTGATCGCAGTAAGCCTCTTGCTTGCCCGGATACAGGCGTAACTCTTGGTACTCAATACAATCGCTGTTTTTGCCGTTTTTCTGCGTGTTACTGGTGCGACGTAAAATCGCACGAATACGAGCGAGCAGCTCTCGGTCGCTGAAAGGTTTTGGTAAGTAGTCATCTGCGCCGAGCTCTAAACCGATCACTCGATCAATCTCTTCGCCTTTGGCGGTCAACATCAACACGGGGGTTTCCCAGTTCTCTCGCAGACGCTTCAGCGTTTCCATACCATTCAATTTTGGCATCATTACATCCAGTAGGATGAGGTCGATATCGCTGTTGATTGCGGCAAGGCCGGCTTCACCGTCGTTTGCTTCACTGACTTCGAATCCTTCGAAGCTGAGCACCTCTTTTAATAGGCTTGTCAGTTCTATGTCGTCATCAATTAAAAGAATGTTTGCCATCGGGGCACCTTTGGTCAGTTACCGTTTACTTAATATTACATTGGATTGATGTGCGACGAAGAGGGCAAAAATCACTCTTTACGATTCTTTACGCTCCCTATACGCCGCTTTACCTAGCGAGT
>NZ_JAWOWF010000435.1:0-656 GCF_033340295.1 Vibrio sp. 1401 | reverse complement strand
AATATCGACTGGGAAGAGAAGAAGAAACAGGCTATAGAGCGCTTCTGGACCAAGCAGAATTTCAATGAGCTGCCAAGAGCGCCAAAATCTCGAACACGAGAAATTGACCCTAGCGTCATGATCACCAGTGACATCAGCACTCCGGATGGCACTGTGTTCGCTCACGCGGGTGACGTGATCAACCCATTGTGCGATCCGAAGGAAGTTTGCAAGCCTGGAACGCGGCCATTTACCCAAGCGGTCGTAGTTTTCGACCCGCTGGACAAAAAGCAAATGGAGCTGCTCGCCAAGAAGCTGCCTGAAATTAAGCAGGAACCTGGCGTACAACGGATTACCTATATCGCCACAGAGTTCGACAAAGACAAAGGCTGGGATTCCTACAAGAGTGTCACCGACAACTTTGACGCGCCGGTATATCTGCTGACGCCAGATCTGATTACCCGGTTCGAGCTGGAGCACACACCGAGCGTCATTACTGCCAGAGGCAAGAAGTTTGTTGTCCGCGAACTTGCTGAGGAGGGCGGTGAATGATTTTTGCCCCGGCTTTCCAACCAATTAAAGACGTCGGCACAGGTTCGTTTGTCGCTGCTGAGGTACTGGCTCGTTGGTACGACGAAGGCCGGGTTCTTACACCATCCTCTCTGTCATCACCTCCT
>NZ_JAWOWF010000434.1:0-657 GCF_033340295.1 Vibrio sp. 1401 | reverse complement strand
AAATTTTTCTTCAGGTTGGAATTCTTCGACGCGACTTTGAATTGGTGTCACGTTTTTCAAACCTAACGTGTGGACAACTTGCTTGATAAAACGGATGCGCTTACCGAGGCTATCGAGCAGAAAGAACGTTTTCTCCGGATGCATGATCGCCAAAGGAATACCTGGCAATCCTGGGCCAGTGCCCACATCGATAAAACGTTCACCTTGCAGATGCGTGCCGACCACGATGCTATCAAGGATATGTTTCACTAACATCTCTAAAGGATCGCGAACCGAAGTTAGGTTGTACGCTTTGTTCCACTTATCGAGCAGCTCGACATAACCGACTAACTGCTCTCGTTGTTTTTCTGAAACGTCTAAATCGGTCTGTGCAATCAGTGAATCAAGCTTGGTTCGTAGTGCACTCATTACTCTTCCTCGCCTTTTTTCAGTAAGCCGTGCTTCTTCAGATGCACAAGAAGAATTGAAATCGCTGCAGGCGTAATGCCGGAAATACGCGAAGCAATGCCAATACTTTCCGGTTTGGCTTCGCTCAGTTTCGCAACCACTTCGTTCGACAAACCTTTTACGTCTTTGTAATCCAAATCCGCAGGCAGTTTTGTGTGTTCGTGGCGAAGTGATTTTTCGATCTCTTCCTGCTGACGCTTGATGTAACCG
>NZ_JAWOWF010000433.1:0-660 GCF_033340295.1 Vibrio sp. 1401 | reverse complement strand
CTGAATGGCATAAAAAGCGATTCAGCTCGCGGCGTGATTCAAAACTTCTTTGAAGATTTTCGTGAGCACAGTGGTATTCGTGGTGCATCGAAAGAGTACTTGTCGAACACCTTGCGTAAGGCGCTCGGTAACGATCTTGCTAAAGGTCTGTTGAACAACCTGTACGGTGACGAAATTCGCAACAACATGCAGCGTCTGCAATGGGTTGAGGCTGAAACGCTGGCGCGATTTATCGTCAACGAGCACCCGCAGATGCAAGCCATTTTCTTGGCTTATCTGCCAGCGGATAGCTCATCTGCCGTGCTGAAGCATCTGCCGCAAGACTACCATGATGAAATCATCTTCCGTATTGCGCAGTTACAAGACATCGATCACCAAGTCGCGACTGATCTGCATGAACTGGTTGAACGTTGTATCGAAAAAGTGTCTGCAAGCCAAAGCGTACCGCTTTCTGGCGTTAAGCAAGCGGCAGACATCATCAACCGCTTTGAAGGCGACCGTGGTTCATTGATGGAAATGCTCAAACTGCATGATGAAGAAGTGGTTAACGCCATCGAAGAGAACATGTTTGACTTCATGGTGCTGGGCCGTCAACGCGAAGAAACCATGGACATGCTCGTACAGCAAATTCCACTCGAGCTTTGGGCTACGGCACTGAAA
>NZ_JAWOWF010000432.1:0-660 GCF_033340295.1 Vibrio sp. 1401 | reverse complement strand
CTGCTATCGCTCAAACTTGTCACCAATTCAACACACCGTTTGTTGTTGTTCGCGCTATCTCTGACGTAGCAGACAAAGAATCACCAATGAGCTTCGAAGAGTTCCTACCGCTAGCAGCGAAAAGCTCTTCAGAAATGGTATTCAAGATGCTGGAACTGGTTAAGTAATCCAAGTCATTCATGGAAGAAATTTTTCAGCAATTCTATGCTAACGGTGCGCTCCTCGTGATGTGGGGCGCATTACTGTTTCACCTGATCCTCCCTATTCCTCATTCCGCTCACCCTGCGACTTTATGGCGCAAGGTAGCCGAACAATTAGCAGAGAAAGTAAATAACCACCATAGCTATTCACAAAGCATTCTCTCAGGAAGCCTCGCTCTTATTTTGATGACATTGCCGTGTTTGGTGCTCTTAATCGCTCTAAAGCCCTTAGTTTGGCAAGAGCCTCTGTACGAACTTGCTCTGTTACTATTAGCGTTAGATTGGCGAAGTTGCGAAACCCTCACCAAACAACTTGCCCTCGCCTTGTCGCGTGAGGATAAAACGTGCTGTCGCGAGCTACTCAAGCCTTTTGTGAATCGTGATACCGAAACGTTATCGCTTGTCGGTATAGGTAAAGCCGGAGCTGAAACCATCATTATGGGCTTTGGTCGCAATGTAG
>NZ_JAWOWF010000431.1:0-661 GCF_033340295.1 Vibrio sp. 1401 | reverse complement strand
TAGGCCACGTGGCCTTGTGTGCCTTTTACGGTTAGGTCTCCGGTAATCGAACCACGGCGACCATTTTTCACAACATCACCCACAATTTCTGTACTAGAAGGCTCACCAACGATGCACATGTCGATGTTCTCACCACGTTCCATCAGCGCTTCTACGACGCGAACGGTACCGTTAATGAAAGGACCTTCTTCATCAGAAGTGATCAAAAAGCCAATCGAGCCTTTGTGATCTGGGTGCTCGGCAATAAAGCGTTCAACGGCCACTACCATCGCCGCCAAAGAGCCTTTCATATCGGCCGCACCACGACCATGAAGGTAGCCATCGATGATGGTTGGCTCGAACGGTGGTGTATCCCATTGTTCTAGCTTGCCTGCGGGTACGACATCTGTGTGACCTGCGAAAGCAAACAATGGCGCTTCGTTACCGCGACGCGCCCAAAAGTTGGTGGTGTCTTCAAACACCATAACTTCAATTTCAAAACCGAGCGCTTTTAAACGTTCGATCATTAGGTCCTGACAACCTGCATCTTCAGGTGTTACGGACTGGCGGCTGATCAGGTCTTTTGCAAGTGCCAGTACTGGACTGTCTGTCATCCTTGAGTCTTCCTTACATTTATGAATTAAAAATCGTAGCGTATTGGTCTGCTTTGAAACCGATATGG
>NZ_JAWOWF010000430.1:0-662 GCF_033340295.1 Vibrio sp. 1401 | reverse complement strand
ATTCCGGCGTCGGAATTGAAAAGATTATGGAGGAAATGGAGTCTGCCAGAACAATTAAAGAATTGATAAAGGTTTTTGGCTAGTTATTCATTGAATACGCTGGTGTTAGTCTAGCTAACCGACGCCAGCGGCCAAGTGTTTGGAAGGCGAGCCATCATAGAGTCAGTAGAGAGAGATACTTTTGGAAATCAATAGTATTATGATTGGTACAAATGAGTTGTAGCTCCATATTTTAAAGGGGGATTTCAGAGAAATGAAGAATAAGAAGGTAATAACTTTGATAATGGCCGCAGCCGCATCATGCTCGTCAGTCTACGCCGCGACATTACCGACCAGTGAGGTAGACGCATACATACTTGCGATGAACACCATGTCACCTATCACCGCAAAGTACACCATCCAGTACAAGCAAGCGGTTGAGCAGAAATGCAATACAGCCATGAGCGTTGAGCAGCTCAACTCAAAGGCATTCACCAATGTTGTCCAGGCAATGGTGAGTAGTGAGACCGTCGATAGAATGGGGCTTGATGCTGCTGGTGGATCACTCCAGGATACCCTGTCTGTGATCGGCAAGAACGTCACATGCAGTGACCTGAACGCGCCATTTAAAGCACTCTTGGATGATAAGGACTTCACCAGAAAGCATCAGCACCTATCGAAGG
>NZ_JAWOWF010000429.1:0-662 GCF_033340295.1 Vibrio sp. 1401 | reverse complement strand
AGTATGGTATATGTTTAATAAAGACAAATAAAAATGGAACGCGTTATGCAGCCTACAGGGACATCAATGCGTATTCTTCTGGTTGATGATGTTCAACTAGACAGAATGCAGTTGGCTATTCGTCTTAAACAGCTTGGACATATCGTCAAAGCCGTCGGTAGCGGTATAGAAGCTTTAAATACTTACGAGAGCTTTGACCCCGAACTGGTACTGCTTGATATTTCCATGCCTGAAATGAACGGTTTTGAAGTCTCCCTCCATGTTCGAGAAACTTTTCCCGACTGGATTCCTATCATTTTCTTAAGTAGTCATGAAGAACCTGAAATGATTGCGAAAGCGATCGATGCGGGCGGCGATGACTATTTGATTAAGCCAGTTGACAAACTCGTCCTGAACTCCAAACTCATAGCGATGCAGCGTATCGCGCATATGCGTCGAGAACTCAAACAAGCAACAGCCCAACTAGAGCAAGTCAACCAACTTCTCACTCAGCAAGCCAACGAGGATGGACTGACCAAGCTTTTCAACCGCCGTTACATTGATCAAAAGTTAGATTCAATGGTGGCGTGGCATGGAAGGCACCATATGCCGATGGCGATGATACTCTTGGATGTCGATTTCTTTAAGCCATTTAATGATAACTATGGACACATAGAAGGTGA
>NZ_JAWOWF010000428.1:0-663 GCF_033340295.1 Vibrio sp. 1401 | reverse complement strand
ATGTGCGAAGTCATCTGAAGAGGTTGAAGAGGAGTTAATTACACTCTGATTTACTGGATGCTTAAGTGTGGTTTGACCATTGATATCAATGTTTGGATTTACATAGATGGCACCAACAGACACTTGAGTGCCCTCTAGGTAAGTAAGCATTGCTGGGTTACGCCATTGAGAACTTGCGTTGTCAGCCATTGCTGCTTCACCAGCGTAAGCACGACCTAGACCTGTTGCAGAATATTCAGCTAATTGGAAGCCTGCTGCATTTGCCATGCCTGAAGTGCCAAGTAGGCTAAGTGCTACTGCTGTTGATAGGAAAGTCTTGTTGGTTTTCATTCTAATGTTCGCTGAATTAATTATAACGTGGGGCAAAAGTCTAAAGGTAGAGTTATTACTTTAGAAATGAAAATCCGGAACATGAATGTATTTAGTATTTTGTTCTAATTTGTTGTTTGTTTATGGTTTTATAATCTAACCATGATAGTGGAATGAAAAAAACTCAGCGAACACCTGTGAGGTCTAATTGTGATTTTTAGATACACGTGTTCACTCAAATTGAGCGGACGATAAGTGTTAGATAAGAAAAAAGGCTGGAAATCCAGCCTTTTATATAGAGTTTACTTACATTAAATATAAGGAATTTTCTTAGAAGCTACGGCTGTATTGTAA
>NZ_JAWOWF010000427.1:0-663 GCF_033340295.1 Vibrio sp. 1401 | reverse complement strand
CAAGCTCTTTCTCCTGAGGCTTTAGAAACACTGCGCTTGTTCGGCAATTTAGAAACCGAGCAAGACAAATTGATTCAGTTGGTACTTTTCGGTCAGCCTGAATTGGATGAACGCTTGTCCATGCACGAATTACGGCAGTTTCGTCAACGCATTACGTTCAGTTGTGGGCTGCGTCCGTTGTCTGTCGATGAAGGGGTTGCGTACATCAATAATCGCTTAGACAAAGCGGGTAATGGGTCGCACATTTTCTCCATTGAACAGAAAAAAGCGATTTGGCGTTCATCCATGGGGATTCCGCGCTTGATAAACCAAATTAGCCACAAGTCGTTGCTTGCTGCATTTAATGAGCGTTGCACACTATTGAAAAATCATCACGTTTACGCCGCTATGCACGATACGTTTGATGCCCGTAAACCTAAGTTTAAAACACCCGTATTTTGGGGATGGAGTCAACCTTGAGTGCCATCAATAAAGCATTATCTGAACTTGCTGAAAAAACATCACCGAGTGAACTTACTCGTGCTGAGATTCCGAATGTCTCACGCGGTAAGCCTTGGCTGTGGTTGGTTGCTGGTTTTTCATTAAGTCTTGCCGTCGGCGGCTGGGCTGTGTCCCAAGGCCCTGCACCTTCAAATGAGATCACATCGTTCCAACCAAGCGCAA
>NZ_JAWOWF010000426.1:0-664 GCF_033340295.1 Vibrio sp. 1401 | reverse complement strand
ACTTTTGACCATTCAATATTTGCTTCTTCATCAAATCGCGCCTGCAGCTCAACGACTACAGTAACGTTTTTGCCGTTATGCACTGCATCAATCAAAGAGTTCATCAAGCGAGAGTCTTTGGCTACGCGGTAGATATTAATTTTGATGCTGAGCACTTTCGGGTCAAAGGATGCCTGGCGAACCAATTCACCAATATGGTCAAAGGTGTGATAAGGGTAGTAGAGTAGAATGTCTTTGGCTTTGATGGCTTCGAAACTGTTGGCGTAACCTTCAAAGTCTGCACACTTCATTGGTGGCATTGGTTTGTTTTCGAGGTATTCTCGCCCGACGTTTGGAAAAGCGATGAAATCTTTGAAGTTGTGGTAGCGTCCACCTGGAATTAGGTTGTCGTAATTGGAAATTCTTAGTTTGCTGCACAAGAAGTCGAGCATCTCTTGCGGCATTTCACGCTCATACACAAAGCGTACTGGCATGGCGGTTAAACGTTGGTTTACGCCTGCTGACATTTGCTCTAGCAAGCTGTATTCGATTTCATTACGCAAGTCGTACTCTGCATCACGCGTCATTTTCATCGCGTAACCAGCGAGCTCATCATAATCGAAAAAGCCTTTAAAAAGCTCGTCTAAACAGTATCGGATGATGTTATCAAGCAGGATGATGGTCT
>NZ_JAWOWF010000425.1:0-665 GCF_033340295.1 Vibrio sp. 1401 | reverse complement strand
AATCAAATTCTGCCGATGTCAAACTTGGGTAAGCGTGCTCCCCCATAGAAGAGCCTTCAAGACAAATAATGGCAATGTCGGTCGGGACTTTGAGCACGCGGCGATGGCACTCAAAGAGCGCACCAATTGCTATCTCCTCATGGCTACACACCAAAGCATTCAAGCTTGAATCGCGCAGCAATAACTTCGCCAATCCTTCCGCACCCAATTGTGAAGATGGCGCTTCATGAGTCGTCAGAAAATGATCTGGGGAGAGATAGTTTTCAATCATCGCACTTTGCCAACCGTGTAACTGGCGTTGCAACGTTGAGTGATTCCCGCGCGCCCCAATAAAACCAACGTTCTTAAAACCTTGTTCAATCAGGTGTCTGGTACAGGCCTTACCCACTTCGAAGTGATCCACGCCAATGTTGAGATAACTGGCCTTTGAGCTCAGTTCGGCAATCTCTAACACTGGCGTATTTGACGCCTCTAACAGTTGATGCGTTCGCTGACTATGCTCACTTCCAAACAGTACAACGCCCGCAGGACGGCTCTCTAAAAAGGTCGAAAGCAACTTTTCTTCTTGCTCAATCGAGTAGTCGCTGTAACCCAGCAATAGTTGATAACCCGCTTTGTTTAACGCCTGTTGGAAGCTTGGTAAGAAATGCGCGCATGCTTTTTCA
>NZ_JAWOWF010000424.1:0-665 GCF_033340295.1 Vibrio sp. 1401 | reverse complement strand
TACGCGACGGTTTTGTTGACGACCTTCACGAGTATCGTTTGATGCGATTGGGTTGTTTTCACCTTCACCGCGAGCTTGGATGCGTGATGCATCGATGCCTTTTTCAACTAGCGCGTTTGCTACAGACTCAGCACGTTTCTCAGAAACTTTTTGGTTGTATGCTGCAGCGCCTGAAGTATCTGTGTAACCAACTACTTCAACCTTCGCTTGTGGGTGCTCGTTTAGGAAAGCAACTAGGTTGTCTAGTTTAGAAGCGCTTTCTGGTTTAAGTGTTGTGCTGTTTAGGTCAAAGCTACCAGTACCGATAGTTTGAGTTTCGAAAGTTTTAGTAACCACTACTGGCTCAACAACTTCTTCTACAACTACTTCTTCAACTACTGGCTCTTCTTCAACTACTACTGGCTCATCGTTGCCGCAGAATTTGAAAGAAACACCTAGAGTTGCAGAGTTACCAGCTGCTTTGCTTACGTTGTTGCTAATGTCAGTAATTGTTTGGTATTCCGCACGTGCTGTAACGTTTTGGCTTAGGTTGAATTCAACACCAGCTGCGCCTAGGTAAGAGTAATCATCTTTACCGTCGAACATTACGTAAGCACCACCAACTTTACCGTAAAGTGCGATGTCTTGAGTGATTGGTAGGCTGAATTTAGGAGCAAGAGTGATTG
>NZ_JAWOWF010000423.1:0-666 GCF_033340295.1 Vibrio sp. 1401 | reverse complement strand
TGCCTGTTGAACGCCTTGCATACGAGTTAGCAATTTATTGATCAACTCTGCTTTGTCTGCGTCGAACTCACCAATGCGTTGGATAAGCGTCGCTTTGGATCTGAAGATGACTTCGGCTTCTTTCAGGCCGTTTGCTTCTAATGTTGCACCTGTAGAAACCAAATCTGCAATCGCATCCGCTAAGCCCGCTCGTGGCGCAACTTCCACAGAACCAGTGAGCATACAAGTTGAGAATGGCACGCCGGCTTCATCCATGTACGCTTTAAGAAGTTGAGGGTAAGTCGTTGCGATGCGTTTGCCTGCGAGATCTTGTGGACCGTTGTATTCTTCATCTTTATCGATGGCGATGGACAAACGGCAGCCACCAAAATCCAGTCGACGAAGTTGAACAAACTCACATGGCTCACCCAAAGCTTTGCGATCAAGACGAACTTCTTCTAGTTCGTTTTCTCCGATGAAACCAAGGTCAACCACGCCATCCATGATCAAGCCAGGGATGTCGTCGTCACGAACCAAAAGCAAGTCAATTGGCATGTTCTCTGAGTGAACAACAAGACGCTCACCCATTACGTTAAATTTCACGCCGCATTGCTTTAGTAGAGCTTGGCTCTCTTTGCTAAGACGACCTTTTTTCTGAATTGCGATTCTTAAGCGTTGTGTTTGCAT
>NZ_JAWOWF010000422.1:0-667 GCF_033340295.1 Vibrio sp. 1401 | reverse complement strand
CATTGATCAAGATGTTTACTTCAATGAAGAACCTATTCCAGATCGAAGTAAAGAGCAGTTTATCGGTGGGTACAACGAGTTTGAAGTGGAAAAGCAGCTCACAGAACACTTTAGCTTAAGTGGTGCGCTAGGGGCTCACCTCATACATTATAAAACGGACTATACCTACCGAAGTGATGCAATTACGGCACTCCAACCTATTTTGGATGGTGCATTGATAAATACCAGTGCTTGGGCTTTGCTCGGACAGCTTAACGCCAAGTTAAAATACCTTGAACAAGAATCATGGGGGAAATGGTATCTCTGGACATCGCCACATTACTTCTATGGAACCGGATGGGGTGAGGCAAATAACGGGAATGTAGGAAAGCCGGAAGGTTGGTATTGGGTAAATGGTGTCAAAGTCTTCTACGACGTCGCTCATATTGGTACGACAGTTCAATCTTTCTATACCAGCTTTAGTCGAATCGATATCGGTGGCGATACGAGCGATCCGCTAAATACTACGAATTATTATGAAGGCAGTATTGGATGGTTGATGACTCCACCGTTTGAGTCCGATTGGATAGACAATATTGGTATCGGTTTAACCATCAATTATGGTAGTGATCTGAAAGGTGGCAGTTTGGTTCTGTTCTTTAATCAGGATTGACGATACTTGCCGTTG
>NZ_JAWOWF010000421.1:0-667 GCF_033340295.1 Vibrio sp. 1401 | reverse complement strand
TTCAATCTTTTGATTGGCTTGCTTTAAATTACTTAGTTGCCTCTCATTACTGATGATCTCGTTAAGCTTTGGCTCCAATACCAGCGTAAAGAGCAACATGATCACGACAACTAAACCGCACAATGCGGTGAGCACTTTTTCACGCGTACTCATTTCGCCAAAGCGCCCTTCTGATGAGAGCCAGAATTCGTTCATTTCTCTTTATCCTCGCGCGTTTTCAACTCAAACGTCACTATGTCTTTCTCATTGCGACCGATTTTCACGTCGTCAAATGTTCGCCCAACAAGACTGATCTCATTCTTGAACTGGCTTACCCAACTCGGCACTGAACTCGGAGCTTTCGCTAAGCCTTTTAAATCCAAGATGTTGTTGTTGATGCGAATTTCGGATAAAGAGATTTCTTGGTTGCCCAATTTTGCTAATGACTGCATCACACCTGAGTAACCCGTGCGTTGCGAATCATCGTACTTGCCCACCGCTTTCAAGGAGTCTCGCTTAGCTTTGACTTCACGCTCTAGACGCGCTTTGGCCGCTAACTTATTTGGATCAGGCTGATGCTTACGCAGCTTCACTTGGTAGTAATCTAAGTCAGACTTAAGAATATCGCCCTTGCCTTTCACAATCGCGATTTCATCTTCCAAACCTTCACTTTGCCAAGACACGTAGC
>NZ_JAWOWF010000420.1:0-668 GCF_033340295.1 Vibrio sp. 1401 | reverse complement strand
AGAGTGAATTTTCGACTGAACAACACCAAAGATTTTTAGTTGCACGGTTAAATCTTGCAGTGCTTCCTTTTGCTCGTTACGTTTTTCCAAGCGATTTACGCGACGCTCGTTTAATGCAAACAGCACTTGTTCATCAAAATGGTCACCAATACTGGACTCAACGACAGCCAAGAAATCGCGAGCCGTCAAAGAGTGCTCTGCGCGAACCTCAAGATCCTTTTTCTCTTGCTCGGTGATGTTGAGTAGACGATCTTTCAACGCACCTAAGTTCTTGCGTAATGTTTCGTAACGTTCGATAAACGAGGCGCCTGTCGACTCACCCTTCAGCATTTTTTCAAACTGGAAACGGATGTCTCTTTCCGTATTGTTTTTTATCAGCTCAACCTGATCCGCAGAGATTTGCGTTTTTTGGATATCGACAATCGCTTTATCGTTGTAAAAAGCATCGATTTCGGTGTGAATCAGACTTACAGCAAAATTCGCAAACAAGCTTGAAAGCGTCAAAGAATCCGAGCTTTTGATGATGGCATCTAACGCTTTTCGTAAATTTTCAGTCCCAGCGGTTTCACCGTAAGCCGCAGTAAACTGACCTTTCACTTGCGTCGCCATTTCGCTTAACGCTTCGCTAAGCTGCTGTTTAGAAATGCCTGGCGTCCACGTAATTCTTT
>NZ_JAWOWF010000419.1:0-668 GCF_033340295.1 Vibrio sp. 1401 | reverse complement strand
ACCGCCCATTTCCGCGAACAATTGAGGAACAACGACGAACACCAGACCCGGGCCTGCTGCTGGCTCCATGCCGAAAGCAAACATTGCCGGGAACATCGCGACACCAGCAAGGATCGCTACGCCGGTATCCATTGCCGTAACCATGCCTGTTGTTTGAACGAGGTTTTCTTTCTTCTTCAAGTAAGAGCCATAAGTCATCATACAACCCATACCAAGACTCAATGAGAAGAACGCCTGACCTAATGCTGCAAGTACCACGTTACTGTCTACTTTTGAGAAGTCTGGCATGAACAAGAACTCAAGACCTGCCATCGCACCTGGAAGCATCAAACCTTTCACCGATACGATGATCAAGATGACAAACAGCAGCGGCATAAGAACTTTACCCGCTTTTTCGATACCGCCAGAAATACCTTTCATTACGATCAGTACGTTAAGGAAAAGGTACACCCCCATCCAGAACAGCGGTTGTAGCGGATCAGAAATGAAACCACCAAAGCTGTCACCGATTGCCTCCGGCGTGCTTAGTAGACCACCACCGACTTTAAAAATGTACGCTAACGCCCAACCACCTACGACAGGGTAAAAACCCATGATAAGTAGCCCACTAAATACACCAATTACGCCGGTGAACGTCCAGCTTCGGTCAGTGGATTTAAATGCGCCTA
>NZ_JAWOWF010000418.1:0-668 GCF_033340295.1 Vibrio sp. 1401 | reverse complement strand
AACCATGAAGAAGCAATACCCAGGTCATGCGAAGCGCGTGATGATGGGAGTGTGGTCCTTCTTGCGTCAGTTCATGTACACCAAGTTTGTGATTGTGTGTGATGAGTCGGTAAATGCGCGCGACTGGAATGACGTCGTCAAAGCGATGACCGAACATATGGATCCAGTGCGCGATACCTTGATGATAGACAACACGCCAATCGATTCTCTCGACTTTGCGTCGCCAGTGGTGGGGTTAGGTTCCAAAATGGGACTAGATGCGACTATCAAATGGGATGCGGAACTTGCAACACGTCCCCAAATCAGTGAACAAGACAGTAAAGTAATAACAGAAGCCGATTTGGAATCACTGAAACAACAGCGTCCAGAGATCATTGATATCTATCTACCGCCAACAACCAATAATCGTTTTGCAGTCGTTACGATGAAGAAGGACCAAGCGGGCCAATCTCAAGCATTAATGGAATACCTGTGGGACTTCTTCGCGCAATATACCGACAACAAGTTCGTTATCTTGTGTGATGAGGACGTCAATGCGCGAGATTGGAATGACATCATTTGGGCGGTGACCACTCGTATGGATCCGGATAGAGATACCACTCAAGTATCAGGTAAGGCAGAAAGTTCGTCCAAACTCGGACTGGATGCGACTAACAAGTTCGAATCTG
>NZ_JAWOWF010000417.1:0-668 GCF_033340295.1 Vibrio sp. 1401 | reverse complement strand
GCTTAACCAAAAGCAACACTCAAATCGCAATCAAATAACCCTAATAGCGTGTAAGTACCCACTTACACGCTGTGTTTTTTTAATTCGCTTTGGTGATTTACTATGACTGATTCAGCATCAAACGTGGTTGAGCTCAAACAGGCTCAGTTTGTCTGGCCCGGTTCAGAGACCGCGGTGATCAATATTCCTGATTTGCAGATAGCGACGGGTGAGCATGTCTTTATCAAAGGGCCAAGTGGCTGTGGAAAATCCACACTTTTAGCTTTGCTCACCGGAATCAATACGTTAAGTTCAGGCTCGTTATCAGTACTCAATACGAACTTAGCGACGCTGAGTTCAAGCCGCAGAGATAGATTCCGCGCCGACCACATTGGTTATATCTTCCAGCAATTCAACTTGCTGCCGTATTTGAATGTCATCGACAACGTATTACTTCCTTGCCAGTTCAGTAAAGTGAGACAAGATCGCGTGGCACCAAACGCCTCCAAAGCCGAGCTTTTATCACAAGCGACAACCTTGTTGGAGCGGCTTCATTTACCGACAAATTTACACTCTCGCCCAGTGTCAGAGCTGAGTATTGGACAACAACAGCGAGTGGCGGCAGCTCGTGCGCTGATAGGGCATCCTGCGTTAGTCATTGCTGACGAGCCGACATCTGCACTCGATCA
>NZ_JAWOWF010000416.1:0-668 GCF_033340295.1 Vibrio sp. 1401 | reverse complement strand
AATCGATAACGAAACCCGTCAAGTTCTTATCGGTCTGGATTTTATAATCTGTAGTATTTTTCTATTGCAGCTCACCATTGATTTGATCCGCTCCACAGATCGACGTTCATTTATTAAGCTGCATTGGATAGATTTTGTGGCCAGCATCCCAATGATCGAGCCATTACGCTTTGCTCGCATCTTTCATATTTTGCGCGTGGTGTTGGTGCTGCGCTCTTCAAAGTTCATTCTGCATCAGCTCAAAGAAAACCGCCGAGAAACCACCGTCGCGTCCATATTGCTGTTGATGGTGATCCTCATAACGCTCGGTTCCACCGCCATGCTGTTTATCGAAGCCAAAAACCCAGCTGCGAACATCCGTACTGGAGCTGATGCTTTGTGGTGGGTCTTTGTGACCATCTCCACTGTGGGTTACGGCGATCATTATCCAGTGACCTCTGGAGGAAAGTTTTTAGCCGTCATCATCATCGTTTGTGGAGTGGGGATCTTCGGTATGATCTCTGGTGTGATTACGTCGATTTTAACCGCTCCGACTAAACAGCAAGATCACCGTTCTAAGAACAAAGAGCGGATGTTAGAACAGCTATTAGAACAGCAAGAACAAATCCTTGAGCGACTAACTCTTATCGAAGAGGAAATGCAGCAACGCAAAATTCAGACAAAAAAAT
>NZ_JAWOWF010000415.1:0-669 GCF_033340295.1 Vibrio sp. 1401 | reverse complement strand
AGTGTGAACGATGGGCGGTAGCAACGGCTGATCAAAGTGATACCAGTGCAATCCAAGCTGATGTTGAGA
The DNA here is from genome assembly GCF_033340295.1 of Vibrio sp. 1401. Taxonomy (NCBI): domain Bacteria; kingdom Pseudomonadati; phylum Pseudomonadota; class Gammaproteobacteria; order Vibrionales; family Vibrionaceae; genus Vibrio; species Vibrio sp. 1401. Next base: position 600 of record NZ_JAWOWF010000415.1, on the reverse strand, counting down.
TGGAGCAAAATACTCAAGTACTGATTTATCCAGCCAGCTCGCCCCCTTCAGAGGCACTGGATAGCGAAACGCATTTTGGTGACTGATACCGATACACGGCTTATTTTGTTGACGAGCAGCCCAAGCCGTGACGGGTTCAAAGTCGTTGATGATTAAATCATAAGTCGCCAGGTTGAGTTGGTTCACTTCTTTGAAAAAATGAATCAAATTGTTGTTCAAGGCCGTTTTGGCGTAATTGACCGAGCCTTTTTCCGTCACAAACGTAAAACCGCGACGAGTCTGATAATCGCCAAACGCTTCCATTGAAAAGTATTTCTCCGGTGCTCGCCCAGAAAAAAGAAAGTCGACCTGCACATCGTGCGATTCAAATGCCTTGCTCATTGCACGTGCACGTGCGATGTGGCCATTTCCCGTACCTTGAACACCGTATAGAATTTTCATTCATTAGCCTCCTACGATCGCAATAGCTAGAGCACCACACGCACTTCCCAACAGCGCCCCTATGATGACGTCAGTAAAGAAATGGACACCGAGCAAAATACGCGCCGTACCAATTAAGCTCGCCCAAAAGAATGCGGCATAACCGAGTTCTGGGTAGTA
>NZ_JAWOWF010000414.1:0-669 GCF_033340295.1 Vibrio sp. 1401 | reverse complement strand
AAACGGCGAGTACGTCGGCTTTAGTAAAGGCAGCCGACTCACAGCGGAATTCGACATTTCCAAGTTCGTCCAACAAGGCGAAAACTTGCTCTCTGTACGCGTGATGCAGTGGGCCGATTCCACTTACATTGAAGACCAAGACATGTGGTGGACGGCGGGGATCTTCCGTGATGTTTACCTAATCGGAAAAGAGAACATTCACGTCCAAGACCTAACAATTCGCACCGACTTCGCCGACGATTACCAAAGTGCGACGCTCAGTGCTCAAATCGAATTGGAAAACCTTTCCACCGCTATCGCGTCTGGCTATACGCTGGAATACGCGCTGCATGACAAAGGCACTGTCGTAGCCAGTGGTCAATGCGATTCACTGACTATCCAAAACCACCACTCAACAAGCTTTGCGATTGATATGGTGAACCCAACGCATTGGACGGCTGAAAATCCTTACCTTTACCACTTGTTCATTACCTTAAAAGATCACCAAGGCAACGTAGTGGAAGTGATCCCACAACGCGTGGGTTTCCGTGACATCAAAGTGCGCGATGGCCTGTTTTACATCAACAATCAATACGTGATGCTGCATGGTGTAAACCGTCATGACAACGACCACCTAAAAGGTCGCGCAGTGGGCATGGACCGCGTGGAAAAAGATCTGATTTTGATGAA
>NZ_JAWOWF010000413.1:0-670 GCF_033340295.1 Vibrio sp. 1401 | reverse complement strand
CAAGACCACGCCGCCCAAATGGGTAAATTTGATCGCGTTCCCAATCAGATTGACTAAGATTTGGGTGATTCGTTCTAAATCGCCAATCAGAAACTCCGGAATGCCCAACTTCTTGTCGATAGAAAAATGAATGCGCTTCTCTGCCGCTTTCGCCGCAAATACGCCCGTAATGGCTTTTTCGAGATCATCCCACGCAAAAACCTTGTCGATAATTTCCATCATGCCAGCATTCATCTTGCTGAAATCGAGCAAGTCGTTGATGATGACGCGAAGTAAATCGCCCGACTGAATCAAATTACCGAGATATTGCCGTTGATCTTCTCCCAACTGAGTTTTGCTTAACAGCTCTGCGCTGCCGAGTACGCCATTAAGTGGCGTTCTTAACTCGTGGTTAATCATCGCGACAAACTCTTTCGTCGCTTTTTCTGACTCTTCCGCTCGCTTTCTTAGCTCGACTTCTCGTTCAAGGCTGAGGTGACGACTGATCACGCCGTGAACCAAATCAGAAACCAGTTCCATTTGTTTGGAGATAAAAGCTTGCTCAATTTGTTCCAACGACACAGAAAATATCAGTTCGCCAACGACTCGCTCATCAATGATGATGGGTAAATGTAGCGCCTCCTTCTGCCAATTGGGTGTTCGAGCGATAGGTTTGTCACTTTTTAGATCC
>NZ_JAWOWF010000412.1:0-671 GCF_033340295.1 Vibrio sp. 1401 | reverse complement strand
AAGCGATTTCTACTCTGCGTAAGATGTTGAAGGATTCAACCAAATCTCCAGAGTTTGTTAAAACCGTTCCAAAACGAGGCTATCAACTCATTTGTACTGTTGAACGCCTAAGCCCACTTTCTTCAGACTCAAGCTCAATTGAAGTTGAAGAGCCAGCTTCTGATAACAATGACACCTCTACTAATGAGGTAGAAACGATCGTAGAGCCGTCTTTAACGACGATTTCTGACGCAATCGTTGAACCAGAAGCGCCAGTAGTACCTGAAAAAGCACCTGTGGCTTCTGCTGTGAATCCTTGGATTCCACGCGTTATTTTATTTTTGGCACTATTACTACCGATTTGCGTACTGCTGTTTACAAACCCAGCGGAATCTCAGTTCCGTCAGATTGGTGAGTATCAGAACGTACCAGTGATGACACCTGTAAATCACCCTCAAATCAACAACTGGTTGCCTTCTATTGAGCAGTGCATTGAACGCTACGTTAAGCACCATGCAGAAGACTCGTTGCCAGTGGAAGTGATTGCCACTGGCGGACAAAATAACCAGCTGATTTTGAACTACATTCATGACAGCAACCACTCGTATGAGAACGTGACATTGCGTATTTTCGCAGGTCAAAACGATCCAACAGACATCTGCAAATAAAGGAGGCCAGCATGAAGATTAAAG
>NZ_JAWOWF010000411.1:0-671 GCF_033340295.1 Vibrio sp. 1401 | reverse complement strand
TGAGTTGGGAGACAATCGTTCATGCCTCGGATTGCTTGGATTGTTTTTGCCACAATACTTACCGTAATTCTCGTTGAGATTAATCTTGTACTTTTACTTCAATGCGATTTTCGCTATCCATCATAGACGCTTTCGCACGGATCTTTGCTTCTAGCTGATTCACAAGATCATTGTTATCGAAACGCTCCTTTTGACGTTTTCCGTCTTCATAGAACGCACTCTTCTTGTTGCTACCCGCAAGACCCAAATGGGAAACCTCAGCTTCACCAGGACCATTTACCACACAGCCAATAATAGACACATCCATTGGTGTGATTATGTCTTCTAAACGCTGCTCAAGCGCATTTACGGTACCAATAACATCGAATTCTTGGCGTGAACAACTTGGGCAAGCAATAAAGTTGATGCCACGAGAGCGAATACGCAAAGATTTCAGAATATCGAAACCGACTTTGATTTCTTCGACTGGATCAGCAGCTAAAGAGATACGTAACGTATCACCAATACCTTCCGATAAAAGCATGCCCAAGCCAACTGCTGACTTCACGGCACCTGCGCGTGCACCACCAGCTTCAGTAATACCTAAGTGAAGCGGCTGGTCGATTTTCTTCGCTAGCAAGCGGTAAGAATCAACCGCAAGGAATACATCCGATGCTTTAACGCTGACTTTG
>NZ_JAWOWF010000410.1:0-671 GCF_033340295.1 Vibrio sp. 1401 | reverse complement strand
GTTTGGTAAGGCCCAACTAGCAAGAATGCAGAGGAGTTATTATGCATCTATGGAGGGTCGTATAGCCAACATCGAACCGCCCAAGCACGGCAGCAAGCGCAAGCACACGGAGGTAAAGCATTTTTATGAGGTTCTGGATCAGGTAAAGGCTGATCTGCATGTTGCAGCAGATAACATGCTGGAGCAGCTTAAAAACGAATGCATGGATACGCTCAAGGGTAAATACCTCCCGCTAGTTGATAGGGCTGTTGAGAAGGTCGAGAGTGAACTAGAGGGACGTTTAACCGATGAGGTCAAAGCCAAGATCAAAGAGTCGTACAAGCAAGAGCTTGATAAGGAAATTGATGCTTTCCGTTCCACACCAACGCTGAAAGGAATGGAGGAGAGGGTTACTCAAAGCATTGATAAAGCTAAGGTAAGAGTAGGGAAAGAAGGCGAAAAGCATGTTGCATCGTTCAGCTTTAAGCCCTAACGAATTTAAAAAATGTTGGTTTTGGGTTGTTTTACTGACAACAAATTACTAATCTGTAGGTACAAATTTCAAAAACGTTGATACCATGAAAAAACAAGATTCTTTTAAAACAACCACCTGTGCAACACAATCAGCACTCAAAGAAGGCTTTGACCTTGGGTTTTATAAAGAAGCGCTTATCGTTGCTGCACCAATGCAG
>NZ_JAWOWF010000409.1:0-671 GCF_033340295.1 Vibrio sp. 1401 | reverse complement strand
TTTGCTCTAACGGCACAAGTACGCTGGTTAGGTACGGTCGTAGATAATGACACATCTGGTGCATGTACGTTGCCATCTGATGGTTCAAGCTGCATCATCAAATTCGATACTGATTGGATGAACCAATTTCAGTCAAACGTAGGCTTTAGTTTTCGCTTTTAACTGAGGCAAATTAACCGGAACATTATCTATAGGGTGTGCAAAAGATAGTCGTACGCCCTAAATGATAAAAATAGTCCATAAGACCATTCAAATAGCAATATAGCAGTCATTTATTTCACCAAACCGCCTAACCAACCTTTCAGATCACCTATTTTCTCACTATTTAACAACATTAAAACCACACAAAACACTAATGTTAACATTTAGAATCTATTGCGCTCTGTATTATTAGAAGTTAGTCTGAATAACGAAAACAGATAAATATTTCAGTTTTATCAAACACACATCAACATAATAAGAGTTAATCTCTAACTTCTCTTACGTTAGGCAAAACATAACTCTGCAAATTAATAACAAGTTAGAATTTAGGATCATAAAACTGACGGATAACAGTTGTCCTTTCTTTTAACAATTTAGCAGGGATTGCAGATCAACTGAGAGAGCTTCATTCCTTAGGGAGTCGTATAGGAGTCAGATATGAAGCGAGAACAATGGGGATCCCGTGCAGG
>NZ_JAWOWF010000408.1:0-672 GCF_033340295.1 Vibrio sp. 1401 | reverse complement strand
ATGGGGTTAAAAGAACCAGCTGCTGTTGTCTTCCAATTCCTGACGACATTGCTTCAGCTGCCAGCCATAAGTCTTTGCGGTTTGCTCAACGCGCCGAGCCACTTTCATCAAACTAGGCTTTCTTTTGTAAGTTCCACGTTTATAACCGCCTCGCCCTTCATGATAGGCCAGATACTGGTTATAAGGGTCCCACAATGAAATGCCTAACTGGCGACGAGTCTCGTGGGTATACCACCCAACAAACATTATCGAATCATCAAAATTGGTGCGCGAACCACCTTGCCCGGTGGAATCTTGGAAGTCATCCCAAGCTGGATCTTGAGCCTGTGCATAGCCATACGCACTGCTTACGCGTCCCCAAGGAATGAAACCCAATACGTAATCTTTGGGTGGTTTGGCATCATGGCGGAAACTGCTTTCCTGCTTGATGATGGCCATGGCAACATGAATGGGGGTTCCCCACTCTTTTTCCATATCTTTCGCATCATCATACCAACCAGATTTTTCTCGGAATATCTCACATAGGTTATCTTGCTGTTTTGGTGGCGCTGTCGCACATCCCGCAAGCAACACACTTCCTAGCACCGATACAACCAACGGCTTAATGTTCAATCCCACCCAATCCTTACTTATTGATTATTGTTTTAGATAAGCGAAGTAGTTTTCCAGAAA
>NZ_JAWOWF010000407.1:0-672 GCF_033340295.1 Vibrio sp. 1401 | reverse complement strand
TAACCTTTCCGACCGTGGAGAGCATACACAGCTACCACCCCAATCCAGGGTGGACAGCGCTGAACAACCGGCAGAAATTGCAGGGCATCAACAAGCGATGTTGCATAAATACGAGCTACATCAGTCCGCCTAAGTGACATGTTTTTATTTTCTATAAGCAGAACTTCGGTTCTGCTTTTTTGTTGCTTCTACGCACCTTCTCATTGCTATTCAAATCGCAAAAGTGAGTTATATCGCATCTTGCTCATTTCTTAAGGGCTGAGTTATCACTACGTGGTGTCAATGCTATGTCGGTAAAACAAGATGGCTAGAATGTTGTGCGAATTCAAAGGAATGAATCATGCGACTATTACAAAGAGCCAGCCTTATACTGGTTAATCATCAGCAAGAACTTTTGCTTATCCAGCGTTTTCAAAACGATAGACATTATTGGGTTTTCCCCGGCGGTAGTGTTGAAGTTGGAGAGCAGCCTGTTGAAGCTGCGAAAAGAGAAGCGCTGGAAGAAACCTCATTAGAACTCAATCGGATCCAAAAGGTTTTTGAGCTCGAAAACCAAGGTCGCTTAGAAACCTATTTTCTTTCTTATGTAGGGAACTCAAAAGTGAAACTGGGGGTAGGGCCGGAACAAACCAGACAGTCAGACGTTAACCAGTATCATTTAAAGTGGGTGCG
>NZ_JAWOWF010000406.1:0-672 GCF_033340295.1 Vibrio sp. 1401 | reverse complement strand
CCAGATGTTGCTGTACATCATTTCACGCATCAAGAATGCGTTTTGTTCAGAGATCACTTGTGGTGCGTATTTTGGTTCATCATTTTCTAGTGCGTTCTCTGGAGCTTGGCCATCAACGGCAACGTCTTGCTCACCGAACTCACTGGCAAAGCGATCCATTTCTGGTTGTGGGCTCATTTGTGGGCAATCTTGATGACAAACGCTCTTAGGGTTGGCTTTAAACAAAACTTCGCCAAATGCATCTTCAACGCGTTCGACATAGAACGGCTCAACATAGTAACCGCCGTTTGCAAAAACCGAGTAACCTTGCGCCACTTTCATTGGTGTTAAGCTACCCGCACCCAAGGCGATAGTTTCTGAGCGAGGCACTTCGTTGATATCGAATCCAAAGCGAGTTAGGTACTGACGAGTTTCATCCAGACCCACTTCACGTAAGGTACGAACCGCCATTACGTTTTTCGATTGCGCTAAGCCAATGCGAAGGCGAGTTGGACCACCGTAAGTTGGAGGTGAGTTCTTTGGTCGCCATGCTGAGCCTGAACCTGCGTCCCATTTGTTGATTGGCGCATCGTTGATCAGAGTTGCTAACGTTAGGCCTTTATCGATAGCGGCTGAGTAAATAAATGGTTTGATACTAGAACCAACCTGACGCACGGACATGGTTGCGCGGTT
>NZ_JAWOWF010000405.1:0-672 GCF_033340295.1 Vibrio sp. 1401 | reverse complement strand
CAGCGAGGTAACGGGCGTATGCCGCTTTGTCTTCATCGCTCGCACTGTCTGCCGGTTTCGCAACAGGCGCGGGAGCTGAACCTGAAGAATCTTGAATCGTCTCGACTTTACGACCGTAACCAAACTTAAACGCCGCAATATCGTACAGACCCCAAGTTGGCGTTTCATCCAACATGCTTGGTGCGTAGTCCATCGTCGAACTGTAAGCAGGAATGTTGTTCAAACCAAGTTGATGCGCTTGCTCTAGCGTGTAGTAGTTCGCTTTGTCATTTGAGCCTTTAAAGTTATGGCGCAGACCCATGTTATGACCAAGCTCGTGAACAAGCGTATTGCTGTAAGTCGCAACCGTAATCGCATCTGCTGCTTTCACTTGCAACTCTTTTGGTAGGTATTTCCAACGCTTAAGCTGACGCGATACTTCGTGACCGGCGTCATCGAGTTTGATCTCAAAGTAACGCTCGTCATCCAACTTCAAGTTGTCCAACATGGCCTTATTGGTTGAAGAAACCCACGACGCTTCGATTGGATAGACGTTGTTCTCTGCCCAGAAAGACAAACGGTTCTCTTCAGCTTCAACCACCTTTTCAAACTCCATGTCATCATTGAAGTTTTTCATTAGCTGAGTTGGGCTCTTCGTCGCTGCTTTTCCAGAAACGATGTCTTCTTTTGAAA
>NZ_JAWOWF010000404.1:0-672 GCF_033340295.1 Vibrio sp. 1401 | reverse complement strand
GCTGCTTGCTGTTGCAATTGCGTTTGGTAACCCAGTGGAACCCGTCGCGAACTTTGAATCGCCTTCCCCTTGGTCAATTGCGGCAATTGGTTTCATCGTGGTTACGATGGGGTGGATGCCAGCACCAATTGAGATTTCGTGTTTAACCTCAGCGTGGCTAAAGCGCCAGTCGAGTCAGCAAGAAGTAACACCACGCTCTGCTCTGTTTGACTTCAACGTTGGCTACATCGGTACAGCAGTTTTGGCGCTAGTGTTTGTTTCGCTCGGTGCATTAATGCTGCACGGTTCTGGAATTGAACTGAAGAGCTCCGGGGTTGGCTTTTCGCATCAGTTGGTTGGCTTGTACGCTTCGACCATCGGGGAATGGTCACGTTACTTAATCGCGGTGATCGCTTTCTTCTGTATTTTCGGCAGCACGATTACTGTTATTGACGGTTACTCGCGCGTAATTGCCGACTCACAACGCCTGTTGCGTTCTCAAGCGGAAACCAATCCAAAAGCAACGTCAGCGATTATGTTGGCGGTATCATTGCTGGCGCTAGGTATCGTCGTATTCTGGGCATCGGCACTGCTACCTATGCTCGACTTCGCGATGGTTCTGGCGTTTATGACGACACCATTCTTCGCGCTACTGAACTACATCTTAGTGAGCAAAACGGACTTGCCGGAACC
>NZ_JAWOWF010000403.1:0-673 GCF_033340295.1 Vibrio sp. 1401 | reverse complement strand
AGGTTTGCTCCTCAACAACAGTACTGTGCTGGTGGATCAAATCCGCGATCTCATTTATCTCAGTGATAATGACCGCCTTCGCCCTGTGGGTACGTTGACCGTGTTCCTTGATGATTTGCGTGTGAGCACCAACGTTCCTCTAGACAGCGACCATAGGCTAGGGCGCGCTATTGGTACGCGAGTGAGTGCAGAAGTGTATAACCAAGTGCTCTCTAAAGGTCAGCAATGGGTCGACCGCGCGTATGTGTACGACGCGTGGTACATCACCGCTTATCAACCAATCAAAGACCAGTACGATAACGTCATTGGTATGCTTTATACCGGCTACCTGATGTGGCCATTTGTGAAAGCGTACATGACCAACATCGCCGAAATCAGCCTTATTACCTTAATGCTATTACTGGTTTCTGGCGTCATGGTTTATCGTGGTTCGCGTGATTTGTTCCGACCAATAGAGCGCATTCATAAAGTCGTTAAGCTCGTTCAACTTGGCAAAGAGAAACGTATTGGTCCACTGGGGTTGGATGATCATCATGAGTTGGCGCAGCTGGCTAGGCAGTTCGACAATATGCTTGGCGCCTTGGAAGACAGAAAACTCGAACTCAAAAATGCTGCGGCTCAGTTGGAGTGTAAAGTTCAAGAGCGAACGGCTAGCTTGCGAGAAAAAACTGAG
>NZ_JAWOWF010000402.1:0-673 GCF_033340295.1 Vibrio sp. 1401 | reverse complement strand
GGCGAAGACCCGAGTGACTATGTGCGTGAAGTAGTAGAAAAAACCAATAAGGGGGAGTTTGATGACCAATTGGTTTATCAAAAGCGACTACGCCGAAAGCTGCATGAGTACCAAAAAAACATTCCACCTCAAGTGCGTGCAGCGCGTTTAGCCGACGACATTAATGCCAAGCTTGGCCGACCTTTACAGTATCAAAATCGTGGGCGCATAGAGTATTTGATTACCCTAAATGGCCCTGAGCCTCATGAATACCGTAACAGTCCTATCGACTACCAGCACTACATCGACAAGCAGCTAAAGCCTGTTGCAGATGCGATTCTGCCATTTATCGGCACAGACTTTGAAACCCTCTCAGCACCACAGATGGGACTGTTCTAACCAATACGAAACTCAGTCTTTTGGTACTGCTTCACGAGCCAGCCGCCGAAAGCATCAATTAGGCCAATGACCGAACGCTTGGGAATTGGCCTTCCAGAGAACAATATGCAGAGGCGGTCAATCTCCAGTTTTTTCTCGGGATGATATTGCAAAAACACTTCACCACATTCTATTGGATCATCAAACCAGCGCTTATCGCGATACATCACCAACGAGTAAGAAGCTCTTAATAACTTTTTACCGATGACTATCTGCGCACGAACTTGCTCCTCAAGGCTTGTAGCCTGAACAATCT
>NZ_JAWOWF010000401.1:0-673 GCF_033340295.1 Vibrio sp. 1401 | reverse complement strand
ATTAAGAACATCAGCGAAAGTAATAACATGGGCTTACGCTCTGATCTTGCAGGTAAGGATGAACTGTTTGATATCAGCCACCATCTCAATGATCTGCTCGAAAAGCTAGAGCGTTTGATCCACAACACACAAGAAAAATCGATGCAGTTAACAGCGAGCACAGACAACATGCATCGTGAGCTTGAAGGTGTTATGGAACAGTTCCACGCACAGACTGATCACACCGCCTCTATGGCGACGGCCGTGCAGCAGATGGTTGCCACTATCGGTGAAATTTCTGAAAGCACATCGGTTGCGGTTGAAGGTGTTCACCAAGCTGCGACTAACGCCGAACAAGGTCGCTCTGTCGTAGAAATGACCGTGACGAATGTTGGTCAGCTGACGGGTATCCTCTCGAACAGCCAACAGTCTATCGGCTCATTGAACCAACACGTCGATAAAATTGGCGGTGCGGTGAACATCATTCAAGACATTGCTGAACAAACGAACTTGCTTGCACTTAACGCGGCTATCGAAGCGGCTCGTGCGGGTGAGCAAGGACGTGGATTTGCCGTGGTTGCAGATGAAGTTCGCGCTCTTGCGAGCCGTACACATCAATCCACGGAAGAGATCACGCGAGTGGTGATGGACATCCAAGCGCAGATGTCGATGGTGGTTTCCGATATTGATCAAT
>NZ_JAWOWF010000400.1:0-676 GCF_033340295.1 Vibrio sp. 1401 | reverse complement strand
CAACAGTTTTGGGATATAACTGATGCCGCGGTCAAGCACTGTGGAGCTTTTGATAAAGCCGATGTTGTTGGAAATGAGTTTCGGTTTGAGCGCTACGTTTTGTTCCTGAAAATGCCAAAGGTTGTCGACATTGCCATTTGGCCAACGAAAACAAATGCACTGATGATCGCTCAACTCTTCTAATGTGGCGGGTGTGCCGTGAGTTTGAAGATAGTTCGGTGAGGCAACGACACATCGGTCTAGCGTTAAGATCTTTCTCGCGACAATGTCTGAATCAAACAGCATGCCGCCGTGCAGCGCGATGTCCAACCCCTGCTGAAACATATCAATAAAGCCATTGTTGATATTGCGAATGTCGAGTTCGACCTGCGGGTATTGATCCTGAAATTCAAACAAAATGGGTTGAAGATGTTCATAGGTTTCTGGCAGAAGGCCAAGTTTGATTTTGCCTCTGACCTCGATGCTTTCGTTACTGGCTTGCTGGTTTGCCGAATCAAGCAAGGTGAGTACTTTTTGTAGATCTTGGTAGTAGGCATCGCCTTTGTTTGTCAACGAAAGGCTGCGAGTGGTGCGGTGAAAAAGTTGCGTTCCGAGGTAACGTTCCAGTTCTCCAATGCGTCGACTAACATTTGCTCGTGGCAAGTCCAAAGCATTGGCTGCCGCTGTAAAGCTGCCA
>NZ_JAWOWF010000399.1:0-676 GCF_033340295.1 Vibrio sp. 1401 | reverse complement strand
GTCTTGGTGTTAGGTTTACATCTACTACTGATATGAAGGAGTACACGGTTAGTTCGGTCTGGGTTGATAATGGTTACCTTGTTGCGTCGTCGGGAGGTCGTTATTTCAATGCGGTTCATGTTAAGCCCTTTACTTCTTGCCCAGATGGTGAGACTTATAATCCTGAAACTCGACAGTGCGAGGCTTCTAAAAATCACTGTGAAAAGTTAATGGAAACAGAGCCAACTTTAGGTGTTTGGTGGAATGAGCAAGCTTATGGTCGTGACATGCTCGGTAACTTTTGGTGCGGTTCTGCCTCCAATTGTACTGCTCAACTCACTACCTTTGTTGGTTGCGATTCTGGAAACTGCTTTGCTGATGCGCATTATACTGGTGATGAGTGTCAACATGGTACGTTAAACGGTTTTTGTACCGATTCCAGTTGCTCTGCTGAGCTTCCTGAGCCAGAAAAACCAGACCCTGATAATCCAGACCCTGATAATCCTGACCCAGACAACCCAGACAACCCAGACGTTGACGACCCTACTCATAAACCAGATGACCCTACTGGCGGTGATATCGAAGACCCTAGCGTGCTCCCTGACGATTCAACCAATACAGTGTATCCACCGGATACCGAAGATGAGCCAGAAGTTGAAGACCCTGACACAGATGAAAACACTGACACGGCAGTAGT
>NZ_JAWOWF010000398.1:0-678 GCF_033340295.1 Vibrio sp. 1401 | reverse complement strand
GATAGATGTTGACAAAGAACAGCCAAATCCATAAGCGTTTTGGTGTTTTTTCATAGGCAAGAAGCACAGTGAAAATCGCGAGCGTGATGTAAAACAGGCGAGGGCGCCAAAGTTCTGCTTCTGGGTAGAAGCCGTACATGAACTGCTCCCAGCGAACACTGATGAACACCCAGCATGCACCTTCTCGGCGACAGTCATCACGCGTTGAGCCTATCCAGTCAGCATTAATGAATGCCCAATCGACAATGTGCCAAAGCGCATTAAAAACGATATAAGCAAGAATAAGCGTGACAATGGAGTTGACTGGGCCATTAAACAAATTCTTGCGTAACCACCCAACCACGCCAACGGTATTTGATGGTGGCGGGAGATCGGGCTGAAATTGATGTGTACTCATATTATCTCTCCACCAGCGCAACTTTGCGGTTGTACAAGTTCATTAACGCAGACGTGAGCAAGCTCAGAGTTAGATAAACGCCCATTGTCATCGCGATGATCTCAATGGCTTGTCCTGTCTGGTTCAAGGTTGTACCAGCAAACACAGAAACCAGATCCGGATAACCAATAGCCATTGCCAACGAAGAGTTCTTCGTTAAGTTCAAGTATTGGCTTGTGAGTGGAGGAATGATGATTCTCAAAGCTTGAGGGATAACAACCAGCTTGAGCGTTTTAGCACGA
>NZ_JAWOWF010000397.1:0-679 GCF_033340295.1 Vibrio sp. 1401 | reverse complement strand
CATTGTGAAGAGTGTGCGAGTCATACTCTGGATGGCCGGTAACAAAAACGTTTCGCTTGTCTTTGGTCGTTGCCAGATATACGCCCGCCACATCGGATGTGGCGAGAATATCTAAGTCAGTATGTTCTTCTAAAAAGTGTGGCGAAAAATCGGCATAACGCGAATGGGGCGCTAAAAACGTATCATCAAACCCGCGCAAAATAGGGTGGAATGGATTATGAATTTGGTGATGATATACACCGGAAAGCTTTTCTTTACGCGTTTTTTTCGGCAAGTCATACAACAACTTTAAGCCTGCTTGCGCCGCCCAACACACATACAACGTCGAGGTAACATGGTCTTTTGCCCATTCCATGATGGTTTTTAAATGATCCCAATAGATCACATCTTCAAATTGCACCAGACCAAGTGGCGCACCAGTGATGATAAGACCGTCGAAATTTTTCCCTTTTACCATCTCAAACTGACGGTAAAACGTATCTAAATGCTCGGTTGGTGTGTTTTTGCTTGGTCGATTATCTATGCGCAGTAGCTCGACGTTTACTTGCAATGGACTGTTTGAAAGGAGGCGAAGAAACTGCGTTTCTGTTTCGATTTTCTTGGGCATCAAATTCAGAATCAGTACTCGTAAAGGACGTATTTCTTGACTCGCGGCACGAGCTTCGCTCATTACAAAGAT
>NZ_JAWOWF010000396.1:0-679 GCF_033340295.1 Vibrio sp. 1401 | reverse complement strand
CATGATGATCGCGTCTTCTTTTCCATTGCCTGTTTTGGCTGGATAATAATCATAACGACGATCCACTTCGTTAAAACCAGCTTGCTCATAAATATGAATCGCAGGATGGTTACTTTCTCTTACTTCTAGCCACGCGCTGTCTGCTTTGGCTTGCTCACAGTGATTCAGAAAGGCATCCAATAACTTTTGACCGTAGCCTTTTCCTTGTAGAGCAGGGGCAACCGCAATATTGAGTAACGTCACTTCACCCACAATATTTTGTGCATAAAAGTAGCCAACTACCGAGCCGTCTTCGACCATCACGTGATGGCACGCACCGCGACTCGACAAATCGCGCACTAACGACTCTGCCCATGGGTGAGAATGCGCTTGCTGTTCAATTTGCCAAACTTGCTCCACATGCTCACTGCACATTGGGAGAATTTCAATCGTCATGATTTAACCTATTAGGTCGAAATACCGCGCCACAATAGAGCTTGGTATTCGATCTTTTACAAACGTTACGAGTAAGAACAAATTTGCTGCCAAAGTGCGCGTTTTTGTTCATTGTTGCCATCAATGTCTTGCAATAACGGCGAGGTTAGCTGCTTAGCATTTTCCATGCTGTTACTTTCACAGCCTGCAAACCATACCCACTCCAACTGATGTTCACCAAGCATTGCAAGGCGCTCAGGCTCGA
>NZ_JAWOWF010000395.1:0-680 GCF_033340295.1 Vibrio sp. 1401 | reverse complement strand
TTTAACGAACCCAGAAGATGCAATCGTTGTCGACTCTGCATGTTCGGCAACAATGCTCGCAACAGGTATCCCAACTGCATCAGAAGTGATTGGTATTGACAGGCAAGGCAATCACGTTGAGACCATTTTGGAAAAAGCCAAGAGCAAAGGCAAAGCAACGGGTCTTGTTTCAGATACGCGCATGACGCACGCAACACCAGCCGCGTTTGCTGCGCATCAGCCTCATCGCTCGCTAGAAAACAACATCGCTTCCGATATGCTAGAAAGCGGTGTCGACGTGTTGTTATCTGGTGGTCTTCGTCACTGGATTCCAAAATCGACTAACGACAAAGGTGAAACTTACCAAGCGCTAGAAAAGCTTACGCAAGGTAGTGTTTACCTGAAATCTAAGCGTAAAGACGAACGCAATCTGCTTACCGAAGCGCAAGACCAAGGCTACAGCCTAGCTTTCAGCCGAGACATGTTGGCACAAGCAAAAGGCGACAAACTACTTGGCCTATTCGCTTACTCAGGTATGAATGATGGTATTGCTTACAGTAACAGCAAAAACGATCCAAAACGCACACAACCATCGTTGAAAGAAATGACGGTCAAAGCGCTTGATGTTCTTTCTAAAAACAAAGACGGCTTCTTCTTGATGGTTGAAGGTGGTCAAATCGACTGGGCTGGCCACAGTAACG
>NZ_JAWOWF010000394.1:0-681 GCF_033340295.1 Vibrio sp. 1401 | reverse complement strand
CACTCGGTTATGTTGGATAATTGCGCCGTGGACACACCTGTAGGTAAGATCGCAACTTTCCCTGTCTACCATGTTGATGACGGGGATTTTCTGTTTAACGCCATGATCACCATGACACGTAATCGCATGAAACGTTTGATGGTCTGCGAAGGCAATCGCGCGGTGGGCATGCTCGACATGACACAAATTCTCAGCGCGTTTTCGACGCATTCCCACGTGTTAACACTCAGCATTGCACGAGCAAGCAGCGTAGAAGAACTGGCGTTGGCCTCAAACCGCCAACGTCAACTGGTAGAAAGCTTGCTGAGAAACGGCATCCGCACTCGCTTCATCATGGAGCTCATCTCTGCGGTAAGCGAACAAATTATCGAAAAAGCCTTTGAACTGGTGGTGCCACCCGCTTTGCACGACCACTGTTGTTTGATCGTGCTGGGCTCAGAAGGGCGTGGCGAGCAAATTCTTAAGACCGACCAAGACAACGCGCTCATTATTGAAGACGGGCTAGAATGGCCGCATTGCGAACAAGTAATGCAATCATTTACCCATACTCTGCAGCAGCTTGGTTACCCACTCTGCCCCGGCAAAGTGATGGTCAACAACCCGAAATGGGTCAAAACGCAGCAAGAGTGGCTCCACACCTTAGATCATTGGATTACGAAGGCGGAGCCTGAACCAATCATG
>NZ_JAWOWF010000393.1:0-681 GCF_033340295.1 Vibrio sp. 1401 | reverse complement strand
AAATTGGTGGGTAAAGACGGTAAGGAATACACCAATCTAAAAGGTGTTACCGTGAACCTACACATCACTGAGCAAATGGAGTCCCTACCACCAATGCCTCGTGGTATTGCAAGATTTCTTGATATTGGTGCAGAAGGCCGCGGACGTGTTGGCGATGTCATCTTGAGAATGGGAGTGCGCCAAATGAAGTCTTACGACTACACAGTGAAGACTCGTGGTCAATCTCAGTTTGATACGTTTACGAAGCAGCAAGACCGCTACGGTATTATTGCGGGTGACAAGGTTGAGTTTGTTATCGACGGCGAGAAGTTTGTGGCAACAAAAGCAAACAAGCTGGCTTACGACTACGCAAACCAACTGGTGACGTCCAAAGGTTACGATCTAAAAACGTACCTAGATAGCTATGAGCCTGCAACACTAAACAAGGTCGCAGAGAGCATCGATAGCGCTTGGGGGCCATTCCGAACAGCGATTGTCCCAGCGTTCCACGATCCTGTATTGCTGCTGGATGCGCCAATGGTCAACGCAATGAAGCGAACCATTGATGCGGATATCGCGGCAGGTGTGCTGTCGTTTAGCCAGTCTTTCATCAACTTTACGACAGCGAATGTGACTTCGGGTGATTTGGTCATCGATGCAACTTCGGGCACATTGAGCTACAAAGGTGGTAAAGAGATCGGA
>NZ_JAWOWF010000392.1:0-683 GCF_033340295.1 Vibrio sp. 1401 | reverse complement strand
CCCACTCGGGAGGCTTTTTTTATAAGGAAAGAATTGATGACTGACCAACCTATTTCCCTCGAAGAAATTCGTTTACGCTTGAATGAGCTCGATGACCAGCTCCTTAGCTTGCTGTCTGAACGCCGTAAACTCAGCATTGAAGTAGCCAAAAGCAAAGTACAAACCTCAAAACCAGTTCGTGATGCCGTTCGAGAACAACAACTGTTGGTTAAGCTGATTTCCAACGGCCGAGACAAATACGAACTCGACGCTCAGTACATCACCAAACTTTTCCACACCATCATTGAAGATTCTGTCTTACTTCAACAAGGTTATCTGCAAAACCTTGTTAACCCGCAACAAAGCCGTAAGCCACTTGCACGCGTCGCTTTCTTGGGAGCCAAAGGTTCTTACTCGCACTTGGCAAGCCGCGAATATTTCAGTCGTAAAAATACCGAGCTTATCGAGCTAAATTGTGAGCATTTCAAAGAAGTGACTCGAACGGTGGAATCTGGCCATGCTGATTACGGTGTGCTGCCCATCGAAAACACCAGCTCGGGCTCGATCAATGAAGTATATGACCTACTGCAACACACCACGCTGTATATTGTTGGTGAGCTGACTCAACCTATCGAGCACTGCTTAGTTGCAACGAAAGACATTCGCCTCGAAGACATCAAAACACTGTACTCGCATCCGCAACC
>NZ_JAWOWF010000391.1:0-684 GCF_033340295.1 Vibrio sp. 1401 | reverse complement strand
ATCAACGCTTTCAGTTGAGCGAGGTGTACTTGGCTAACGCGTTCAACAGAGCCTAACGATAAACCAATTCCGTGGCAGCTGATCTGGTATTGCTCTCGCAAAGTGTGTAGATATTTTCGTTCGGCTGCATTGGGTTGAAAGTAGTTCTCGCTGTGAATTTCTAACCAAGACAGTTCTGGGTGTTGTTGCTGAAAAAAGTCCAAATGAGGAGTCCGTAAACCAACGCCAACAAGAGGGTGAAAATCGTAGTGTTTCACGTGAAACTCCTTTTCGAACTGGATGAGAAGAGGTTGTGGGGTGTGAGTTGAGCCATCACACGCCCACAACAATTAACGGAGAAATTAAGATGCGCTGGTGCTGCCGCCAGCCAATTTGTCGCAAAGACCTTTTGGAACCACCACAAATGCGTCTTTCGGGTGGTCTTGTTTTGACGTGCCGGCGCAAGAGCTGTTCTTCGTCGCACAGTCATTTTTCCCCGCTTTTGCCACGCCGTAGCACTTTTCTTTTTCTGCCGCGACAGCAGGTGTTGCTGTTAGTAGAGTGCCACCAAGGGCTAGTAGGCCAGTAACCGCAGCCGTAACAGCAAGATTCGACTTTTTCATAATAAATTCCTCTGAATGATTTCCTTTACGTTGAGATGGGCAAGCAGAGGTGCGATTGAGATGCACAGTTTTTGTCTGCTTG
>NZ_JAWOWF010000390.1:0-685 GCF_033340295.1 Vibrio sp. 1401 | reverse complement strand
TCTCTGCCAACGCTGACTAACGTGACGTTTACTCCTGAGCACCAAGCCATCGGCCAAAGCGTGACGGTAACGCTGGAATTCGATAAAGATCTGCAATCCGCCGCAGCGGAATTAGGTGGTACAACGATCACCTCATTAATGGCAACCGCGGACCCAAGTGTTTGGACTGGTGATGTAGTGGTACCAGACTCGTCAGAGCTGAATGTGGCGTTGCTTGTTCGTGACTACCAAGACTTATCAGGAAATACCGGTAGCCAGAACACGGCTTACTCCATGCCGATCACGCCAACTTTAGCTATTACGCCAGTGGGTAATGTGGATGAAACGCAAGCCGCCACGCTACAATTCGAAGGTACGTCGACACGTTTTGACGGTCAGTCCTTGCGTCTTGAAGTGAAAGCTCAAGGCAGCGTGACGGTATTGAAAAGCAGCAGTGCAACAGTACAAGCCGGTGGCACTTGGATCAGTGACGCAATGGATATGAGTCACCAAACCAATGGCACTTATACTGTGATGGTGACGGGGACGAACTCAGCGGGCATTGAAGTGAGTGAAAGCCAGAGCTTTACACTAGCGCAGTCTCTGCCAACGATGACTAACGTGACGTTTACGCCTGAGCACCACGCCATCGGCCAAAGCGTGAAGGTAACGCTAGAATTCGATAAAGATCTGCAGTCTGCAGCGG
>NZ_JAWOWF010000389.1:0-685 GCF_033340295.1 Vibrio sp. 1401 | reverse complement strand
GGAGAGACGCCAGAAAAAGAGCGAGAAGCCATTCGCGCGGTGTATCAGCAACACAACTTCAATTTGATCGAAGTAGAGCCAAGTGAACTAGACAAGCTGGATGAAGTTCTGCCAAAGCGTCTGCGCCAATTTGGCATCCAAGCGTACTGAGGTACTTCTCAAATGAATGAAGATGCTTGCGATGTGATGGTATTTGTCATGCCCAGAAACGAAAAAACCCGTGATGATTCACGGGTTTTGTATTTTTAGCGGTTATCTTGGCTCATTGCCCGAAGGATTAGAAGCCTTTGATGTTTTCCGCTTCTAGCTCAGAGAAGTACTTAACTGTCTTCACTTTAAGCTCTTGTTGTGAAGGCTCGTCACATACGATCACTGCTTTAGGGTGCAGCTGAAGAGCAGAAACTGTCCATAGGTGGTTTACACAACCTTCAACAGCCGCTTCTAGTGCAAGTGCTTTGTTGTGACCAGTCACTAGGATCATCACTTCTTCTGCGTCTAGTAGTGTGCCTACACCGATAGTCAGTGCGTATTTAGGAACTTGGTTGATGTCACCATCAAAGAAGCGAGAGTTCGCGATACGAGTATCTTCAGTTAGTGTCTTGATGCGAGTGCGAGAAGACAGAGAAGACGCTGGCTCGTTGAATGCGATGTGACCGTCGTTACCTACGCCGCCCATGAATAGGTT